>CAJJQT010000008.1 GCA_905193995.1 uncultured Porphyromonadaceae bacterium
CTGGCCAACCCGACGATGACCGACCCGGCGTTCACCGCCGAGGCGAACCGCATCGCCGGCGAGGCGCTGTATGCCCTCGGCCGCACCGATGAGGCGCTTCCATACCTCGAACGATATGCCGCCGCAGCCGAGGCGCCCGAGCCGGGCGCCCTCTATATCCTGGGAACCGCCCGCTACAGCCGCGGCGATTACGAGCAGGCTGTAGCCTGTCTTGAGCCGGTGACGACTGTCGACAGCGCCATGGGGCAGAGCGCTTACCTGTACGTGGGCGAGGCGCTGATGAAGCTCGGCCGCACCGACGCGGCTCTGATGGCCTTCGACAACGCCCTGCGCCGCGACTTCGATCCGGCCGTTCAGGAGGCAGCCTACTACAACTACGCCGTCGCGAAGTTCGGCGGCGGCTCGATACCTTTCGGATCGAGCGCGGCGACGTTCGAAGATTTCCTACGCCGCTATCCCGACGGGCCCTACACTTCTAAAGTTCAGGAATATCTTGTGGCCGGCTATCTGACCGACCACGACTACGATACCGCTCTCGCTTCGATCAACCGCATGACCAATCCCGGCGCGAAGGTGCTCGAGGCCAAGCAACAGATCCTCTATGCGCTTGGAACCCGCGCCCTGGCGGCCGACGATGCCGCTGCCGCACGCGACTACCTGCTGCAGGCGCTGGCCCTGCAGCGCTACAACCCGTCAGTGGGAGCGTCGACGCGCCTCTCGCTGGGCGAGGCGCTATACCGCCTGGGCGACTTCCGCGGCGCAGTCAACAATCTCGACACATATCTGAGCACGGCGGCGCGCGACGACGCCAACCTGCCGCTTGGCCGCTACGACCTAGGCTATGCACGATTCGCTCTGAAAGAATACACCCAGGCAGCCAAGGCATTCAGGGCCTTCGCCGACGCACCCGGCAAGCTGCCCGCGACCGCCGTGGCCGATGCATACAACCGCCTGGCCGACATCGCGCTCTACGACGGCCGACTCGACGAGGCCGCCGGACTCTACGGCCGTGCCTACGACAAGGCACCCGCATCAGGCGATTACGCACTGTTCCAGCAGGCCGTCATCAAGGGCTACCAGCGCGACTACAACGCCAAGATCAAGACCATCGACCGGCTGCTGGCCGACTTTCCGTCGTCGACCCTGATCCCGGACGCTCTGCTTGAAAAGACCGAGGGCTACCTGCAGCTCAACCGCCCGGACGACGCCATAGCCATCTACCGGCGCCTCGTAGCCGACTATCCGGCCACGGAGCAGGGCCGCAAGGGCTATGTGCAGCTGGCCATGACACTGCTCAACACGGGCGACCGTGCCGGCGCCGTCGAGACGTACCGGGAGCTCGTGCGCCAGTCGCCTACGAGCGACGAGGCCCTTGTAGCCGTCGAGGAACTGCAGCGCATCGCTGCGGCCGACGGCACGCTCGGCGACGTGGCCGCCTTCCTCGAATCGGTGGAGAACGCACCGCAACTCGACATAGCCGAAGCCGACCGCCTCACCTTCGAAGCCGCCGAAACCGCCTACGCCGACAGCGGCACCACCGCCCGTATCGAATCGTATCTGACCCAGTTCCCGACCGGAGCCTACCGCGCACAGGCATGGAACTACATGATGGAGGACGCAGTAGAGGCCGGACACACCGGCGACGCACTCACATTCGCCACTCTTATTGTCGAGAACTATCCCGACACTCGTCTGGCCGAAGATGCTCTGGCCGTCAAAGCCTCGGCCGAGCACTCGCTCGGCATGGGCGCCAACGCCCTGGCATCATGGCAGGAACTGGCGCGCCGCGCCTCGACGCCCGCCATGCTCAACCGAGCCCGCACAGGCATCATGCGCGTGGCGCATGACATGGCCGACAACGCTCTCGTGATCGAAAACGCCGACGCGTTGCTGGCATCATCGACCGCCGGAACCGAGGACCGCAACGAAGCAATCTTCATGCGCGGCATGGCACGCCTGAGGTCAGGCGATTCCGCAGCTGCACGCGCCGACTGGCAGGCGATAGCGGGGCTCACCGATGATATCAACGGCGTCAAGAGCGCACTGTACATGGGACAGTCGTACTTCGACGACAATCTCACGGCCGACGCCCGGCGCACCGCAGAAGCCATCATAGACTCAGCCACCCCCCACACCTATTGGCTGGCACGCGCATTCATACTGCTGAGCGACGTACTCGCGCGACAGGATCAGAAATTCGAGGCCCGCGAATACCTCAAATCGCTGCGCGAGAACTATCCCGGCTCCGAGACCGACATTTTCCAAATGATTGACACCCGACTGAACACACTCAAATGAAAACGCCTCTGAAATATACAGCCGCATTCGCAGCGCTTGCCGTCGCCGGCGCCGCATCGGCCCAGGACATCACCACCGAGGTGGTTGTCGAACGATCCATACAGCCTGTCGAACGGGCCGCCTCGCGCCCGGCAGGCCTGACGCCGGCACTGATACTGCCGCCTGTCGGCACCGTGACGCTCTCGACGGCCTCGTATACCGGCCTGTCGCCCGTAGTACGCGCCTACACCAGCCTGCAGCCTGCACGAGGCGCCGACGTCCCCGCCGAAAGCCCATGGCGCGGCTATGTGTCGCTGGGGTATTTTCCGGTCTACAATCTGGGATTCGCAGCAGGATATCGTGCCATTTCCGGCGAAAACTCGACTCTCGACCTGCATGCCTCGTTCCACGGGTTCGACTATAAGGCCTGGGAGCATGCCGACGAGAAGAACAAATACAATGGCGGCACCGTCGGAGCCGACTATACTCTGCGGCCGAATGCCGGTTCGCAGCTGACTGCCTCCGCCGACTACACCTACGCTTCGGCCGCGACATACTACACCGCCGCTCAGAGCCGCAACGCAGGCCGCCTCAGTATAGGCTGGCAGTCGGAGCTCCAGGGACTCGAATACAGCGCCGCCGTGCGTGCCGAAATCGACGCCTTCGGCGACACGCGGTTCGACCTCGGCAGCGTAGACACGCCTTTCGACGGCCTGCGCCAGCAACTCTACGGTATAGACCTGGGCGCCGCGCTGCCTTTCGGCGAAAACAACAAAGCCGGCGCCGACATCTCGGCCACATTCATGCACTCAAAGTGCGATGACCGCTTTGCTGCCGACGCACCCACACTGGGCATCGTACACCTGCGACCCTACTACGCCCTGCGCGCCGGACAGGTATCGGCTTCGGCCGGCCTCAACATCGACATCTTTACCGGTGGCAGCGGCAGCAAGGTGCACGTGTCACCCGCAGTCGACCTTGCATGGACGCCCGCATCGGTTGTGGCGCTCCATGTGACAGCCTCCGGAGGGACGGGCTTCAACAGCGTACGGGCTATGCTCGACCAGTGCCCGCTGCTTCCGGCTCTGGGCTCATTCGGCCGCTACCGCGTCCCCTACGATCTCAGCGGCGCCATCACCGTCGGCCCCGCCGCCGGATTCACGGCCACTCTTGCCGGCGGCTATTCACACGCCAAGGACGTACTGATGCCAGATCTCAATATGCTCTCGCAGCCCATGGGCGAACGCGACGCCAAAGGCTGGCATGCTTCTGTCGAGCTGGGCTACGAACAGCGCCTGTTCAGCGTCGGCGCATCGGCCGGTATTGCCTCGAGCGATGCCGCCGATGGAAAGGGTTACTATCTGTGGACCGACGGTGCCCGATGGCAGATCAGGGCTTCCGGAACCGTACGCCCGGTCGAGCGTCTGGCCGTCGGCGTCGACTATACCTTCCGCTCGCACCGCCACACACCCGTGACTTCGCTGGGTTGCGTCAGCGACCTGGCTCTCCGCGCCACATTCCGATTCACCGAACGCCTCGATGTATTCGCCAATGTCGAAAACATTCTGGGACGCCGCTACCTGATCGTTCCTACGATCAGCTCGCAGAAAATCCACGGCCTCGTCGGCGCCACCTTCCGCTTCTGACCCTCCCGCACAGGCACACACTTTAGAGATAATATAAAATAAAATCTCTCCGGCTCACTTCGGCCGGAGAGATTTTTGTATCGCACATTAAAAAAGTACAGGGCTGTCTCACGACGCCCTGCACCCAATACACAATTATCTATAAAACAACTATTTTTTGCTACTTATATAAACTTAACTAAAAATGATGTCCATATTTTCGAATGACACAACATAACGATCCGCCTCTCACCTTACGACAAGGGGACCTCCGGTTGAAGTTCATAACGTTAGTCTTGCAATGGCTGCATCACGCTGAATTCACGATGCTTACCGATAGATACTCAACTTTGGTCAGTTCGTTAGGTTATGCGGTGCAAAATTACAAACGGAATCGTAAAAGCAAAATAACTTTTATGTTAAAAATTCATAAAAATTTAATAAAGTCGCTTATTTGACTTAGTATAATGATGATTTGCAAAGAATTATTGGCGAGTTAAAATGGCTATAAAAAAATTACCCGTCATCTCGACGAGCAATCTCTTTAACCTTAAATCTAATACCATGAAAAACACGATGCAAAATTAGTGTTTTTATGTTATACAACATAAGAAATTCTTATAAAGTTTATAAAATTAACGTTTTTTAATCAAAATATTGCTTAATATATGGGCGACGGTGTTCCTGCTGGCTTCTGCATCCTTAAGGATCTTACCGATCCGGGAGATTTTCCGGATTTTTTTTGGTGAGCCGCTCAACCTATATCAGTCGCAGCTTGTTTTTTGTTTTAAAAGATATTTTTCGCTATCTTTGCAAACTTTAGCACCAATAGAATAAAGAAAAGCTTCATACGACGTTTACTATGAAAAAACTACTTCACCCGCTGATGGCTATGGCCATGCTGCTGACGGCAGTCGGAGCCGCGGCCGAGGCTCCTCAGGGCTATTACCGTTCGCTCGAAGGCAAGAAGGACGGAGAACTCAAGACCGCGATATATCAGCTGATACACAACTTCACCCAGGTGTCGTCGTACAACGACCTGCCTCGCTATTTCCAGCGCACCGATGTGTATCCCAACTCGTCGCGCTGGTGGGATATGTATAGCGATATACCGCTGTATGCTCCCAGCTTCAAGGGACTTAACCGCGAACACTCGTTCCCGAAAAGCTGGTGGGGAGGCTCTACAGGCGTGCCTGCCTATGTCGACCTCAACCATCTGTATCCCGCCGAGGCCGCTGCGAACATGGCAAAAAGCAACTACCCGCTGGGCGAAGTCAGCCGCACATCGGAGACCAAGTTCGACAACGGCGTATCGGCTGTCGGCTATCCTGTCACGGGACAGGGGGGCGGCTGCCAGTGGGTGTTCGAGCCTGCCGACGAATACAAGGGCGACTTCGCGCGCACATATTTCTATATGGCCACCTGCTATCAGAACCTCACATGGAAATATACCTACATGGTCAGCAACACGACTTATCCGACCCTCACCGGGTGGGCATCGCGCATGCTGCTCAAATGGCACCGCGACGACCCCGTAAGCCAGAAGGAACTCGACCGCAACGACATGATATACAGCATCCAGAACAACCGTAATCCATTCATCGACCGACCCGAACTGGCGGAATACCTCTGGGGCGACAAAATGGGGCAGGAATTCAAGCTCAGCGGCACAGTCGAACCGATAGGCGATCCCAACCTAATCACACCGACCCAGGGCATGTCGCTCGACTTCGGCGAAGTGGCTATCGGCTCGTCGACAACCTCCGAACTTTTCTTCCGCGGCGAGAACCTGCGCGGATCGCTTGATCTGGTGCTCACCGGGGCCAACAAAGCCATGTTCAGCCTGCCGAGCGACATGCTGAGCACGTCGCTCGTCAACTCGCCCGACGGCACCTGGCTGCGAATCACCTACAAGCCGACAGCTCTGGGCGAGCACGAAGCCCGTGTGATCATCAGCGCCGGCGGCATCACGGGCTCGCGCGGTGTCATACTCCGCGGCCGATGCCTCGAGGTACCCCAGCTTTCGGCCTGCACCGCCACCGAAGCCACCGACATCACAGCCGACAGCTACCGAGCCAACTGGACCTATCCTGAAAACGAAACCGTCGACTACTGGGTAGTAACCCGTACCAAATACGCCGGCGCTAACGTATCGGCCGAAGAAATCCTGGCCGAAGAGCCCGGCATCATCATTGAGAATTTCGGCAGCAGCGATTCAGAGACCTACAGCGTGCAGTCGGTGCGCCTGGGTTACCGATCGCCGATGTCGAACGTGATCTTCGTCCGGCACTCCGGCGTCACGGGCGTCGAAGCCGACCAGCCCCTGCTGATCTACGGCTTCGAGGGATGCATGCGATTCATCTGTTCCGACATCCAGACCGGCGCACGTATCTACGATCCGACAGGTCGGCTGGTAATGACCGTAGATGAAATCCACAACAACTACGACCTGTATATCGCACCCGGCATCTACATGGTCACGACCGACCAGAATCACCGCCCCGTCAAAGTAGCAGTACGCTGAGACAGCGATGATTAACATAACTCCAATATTACGGCCGTTCTTTGCGCGCAACGTGCGCAGGGAGCGGTCGTCGGCTACGCCGGAAGGAGCGCGCGACACCCAGCTGCGAGTGCTCGCGCGGCTGCTGCAAAGCGGCGCACACACCGCCTACGGGCGCGAATGCGGTTTCGACCCGCGCGGAGGCTTTGACGCATTCCGCACGGCCACACCTGTGGCCGGATATCCGCATTTCCGCCCGTGGGTCGAGCGCATGGTCCGCGGCGAAGCCGATGTGCTGTGGCCCGGCGGCTGCCGCCGCTTCGCCCAATCGTCGGGAACGTCGGACGGCAAGAGCAAATACATCCCCGTCACAGACGATTCGCTGAAAATCAACCACTACGCCGGCGGTTCGGACGTAGTGTCGCACTATCTCGACCTGTATCCCGACAGCCGCATATTCTCCGGGAAAGCTTTCATACTCGGCGGCAGCTTCGCCAACGAGATCGCCGACCTGCCATCCGCGGTAAAAGTGGGCGACCTCTCGGCCAATCTGATCGACGGCATCAATCCGGCCGTGAACCTGCTGCGCGTACCGTCGAAGAAAATAGCCCTGATGGCCGACTGGCACGACAAACTGCCGGCGCTGGCCCGGGCAGCCATTCGGCAGAACATCACCAACATATCCGGGGTGCCGTCGTGGTTCCTGACAGTGCTCCGTGAGGTAGTGAAACTCGCCGGAGCCGACACCGTCCACGACGTGTGGCCCAATCTCGAGGTATTCTTCCACGGAGGAATATCGTTCGCGCCGTATGAGGAACAGTATCGTGCCATCACCGACCCGGCGCGAATGCGGTATCTCGAGACCTACAATGCCTCCGAAGGCTTTTTCGCCGTCCAGGATACCCGCGAGCGTACCGCCGGCATGAAACTGCTGCTCGACCGCGGTGTGTTCTACGAATTCGTGCCGCTCGACGCCGTCGACGACCCCAATCCGCCGACTCTCGGCGCCTGGGAAGTGGAGCCCGGACGCGTCTACGCTCTGGTGATCAGCTCGTGCAACGGTCTGTGGCGCTATTCGATCGGCGACACTGTGCGCGTGCTGTCGGTCAATCCGCTGCGCATCGCCATCGCCGGACGCACCCAAAGCTACATCAACGCCTTCGGCGAAGAACTCATGGTACACAACGCCGAGGCCGCCATGGCCGCTGCCTGCGCCGCTGCGGGCGCCTCCGTGGCCAACTACACGGCCGCACCGGTATTCACTACCGAGCGCAGCCGCGGACGCCATCAGTGGCTGATCGAGTGGAACACTCCACCGGCCGATACGGAAGCGTTTGCTGACGAGCTCGACCGGAGGCTGCAGGCCGAAAACTCCGACTATCAGGCCAAGCGGGCAGGCGGCATTTTCCTCGACCGGCTGACCGTAACAACCGCCCGGCGCGGACTCTTCGACGACTGGCTCGAATCGACCGGAAAGCTCGGCGGCCAGCGCAAGGTCCCACGCCTGAGCAACTCGCGCCAGACCATCGACTCAATGCTGAAATTCAACGAATCCAAATCATAGACAAATGAAACTTCGACAACTACTTCTTGCAATGGGCATAGCCGGCGCCACCCTGTCGGCCGCAGCCCGGGATCAGGGACCCCGCTACATCTTCTACTTCATCGGCGACGGCATGGGCATGGGGCCCGTCATGACCGCACAGGCCTATAACCGCGAGATCCTGAAAAACGATCAGCCCCTGCTGATGATGCAGTTTCCCGTCGTGTCATGGTGCATGACCTACTCGGCCTCGCACTCCATCACCGACTCGGCAGCCGCCGGCACGGCCCTTTCGACCGGACATAAGACCAAGAACGGCATGCTCGGCATGGATCCCGACACCGTAAGCGTGACCTCGATTGCCCGCCAGTTCAAGGACGCCGGCTACGGCGTCGGCATCGTCACCTCCGTCGCACCCGACGACGCCACACCCGGCGCTTTCTACGCCCATGTGCCGTACCGCAAGCTGTACTACGACATCGACATACAGGCCGCCCGCAGCGGCTATGACTTCCTGGCCGGAGCCGGACTGCTCGGAACCGTCACTGCCGACGGCGACTCGACCGACGTGCTCGACGTCATGGCCGAACAGGGCGTTCAGATGATCTACGGCCCCGACGAGATCACCCGCATCAACTCCGACAAGGTGTTCCTGGTCAATCCCCGCGGCACGTCGCCCTACAACATCGGCTACACCATCGATTCGATCGGCGGCGTACTTACTCTGCCCCTGATCGCCGAGACCTGTCTGGAGCATCTCGAGCGCGTGTCGCCTGACCGCTTCTTCATGATGGTCGAGGGGGGCAACATCGACCACGCCCTGCACGGCAACGACGGCGGCGCGGCCGTCAAGGAAGTGCTCAACTTCGACCAGGCCCTCAAGGTTGCCTACGACTTTTACCTCGCACACCCCGACGAGACCCTCATCCTCGTCACCGCCGACCACGACACGGGCGGCATGGTCAACGTCCATTCGCGCACCGGCCAGCATATGCCCCTGGGGGTCTTCGACTGGCAGAAGGTGTCAAAGGAAGAATTCAGCAACTACTGCAAGTCGCTCCTGCGCGACCGCCGCGTCTACCGCTGGGAGGACATGCAGGAATACCTTGAGCAGAACCTCGGCCTGTTCACCCACATTCCTGTGAGCGAGGAGCGCCTCGAAAGCCTTAAGAAGATGTTCAACGACACCTTCGAGATGCGCAACTCGGCTGATCAGAAGACCCTCTACGCCAGCTTCAACGCCTTCGCCGTAGAAGTCTTCAAGCTCGTAAACGACGCGGCCGGAGCGGCATTCACCACCGTCGGTCACTCGGGCAATCCCGTGCCCGTCTTCGCTGTCGGCGTCGGCTCCGACGAGTTCAAAGGCCTCAACAACAACTCCGACCTCCCCGCGAAGATCCGCCGCCTCTGTGGCCTCGCACCAATGTAAGACAAGATAATTGGCAGAATAGAAAGGCCACGCCGCGATTCATTTTGCGGCGTGGCCTTCCGGTTATTTATGAAGGGGATTACTTGGCAGGGGTAGCGGTGTCGGGAGCCTTGTCGATCAGATCCATGAACTGGTCGAGGCTCGGGGTGATGATGATCTGCGTGCGGCGGTTGAGCTGACGGCCGTCGGGCGTATCGTTGGTCGCAACGGGATTGTACTCTCCGCGGCCGCCGGCGGTCAGGCGCGAGGGATCTACGCCGAAGTCGTTCTGGAGTACCTGTACGACCGACGATGCGCGCAGTGCGCTCAGATCCCAGTTATTGCGGATATTGGTGCGCGATATGGGCACATTGTCAGTATTGCCCTCGACGAGCACACTATAGTTCTTGTAGTCCCTGATGATCTTGGCGATCTTGCCCAGAATGTCCATGGCGTCGGGGCTGATGTCGTAGCTGCCCGAACGGAAGAGCATATTGTCGGCGAGCGAGATGTAGACTACACCCTTGAGCACCTTCACATCGACATCCTTAAGCTCCGACGTGTCGAGCGATCGCGTCAGATTGTTGCTCAGCACCATCAGCAGCGAGTCGCTCTTGGCCTTGGCCTCTACGAGCCGCTTGATGTAGCCGTTCGACTCATTTATCTGGTCGACAAGCTTCGATATGTTGACGTTGCCCGACTGGTTGGTCAGAATGCTCTGTTCGAGCGTGCGCTGCAGGGCCGCATAGTCGCTTCGCAGCTGGTCATTGCTGCGGCGCGCCTCCTCGAGGGCCTGTTCAAGACTCTTGACATTTGCCTGGCTCTGTGCCAGCGACACCTGCGAGGCATTATAATCGGCCTGCAGCAGGTTGAATTTCTTATGGCTCACGCAGCCTGTCATCAGAAGGGCCGCAGCAGCCACTATCGGTACTAATTTTGTGAGTTTCATAAGGTTTTCGGCCGGGGAAATGTTCAGCCTCCGGCTAATACTAATAACACATACCGGCGCCTTAAGGTTTAGGTGCGGATCTGAAGGAGTTAAAAAATATTAATTATTTGCAAGGTGTCCGCATTTATTATAATTTTGTACACAATACAACTTAGAACTGAATATGACGACTAAGGACGAACGACAAAGCACCCTGATGCGCCGGCTTTCCGACGCAGGCATCCGCCCTTCGGCGCAGAGACTTGCCATTCTTGACTACATTTCCACATGCAAATGCCATCCCACAGCCGACGAAGTCTATTCATCTTTGGTCAAGGATTATCCGACTCTTTCGCGCACTACGGTTTTCAGTTCTCTGAAACTGCTCGCCGAAAAAGGATTGCTCAACGACATCGATATAGCAGCCGAATCAACCAGATATGATCCGGTGATATATGAGCCCCACGCCCACTTTATGTGCCGCAAGTGCCGCCGTATTTTCGACATACCGTTCGACCTCTCCTCGGTGCATGCGCCCGAGTATTTCAAATGCGACAATATCAACGTATTCTTCAAAGGAATCTGCCCCGACTGCAGCAATAACGAAACATATAACTAATCAAACACTGATAAACAAAAAAATCATGAAAGATCTGAAAGGAACAAAAACAGAGAAAAACCTCCAGGAAGCTTTTGCCGGAGAGTCAATGGCCCGCAATAAATACACCTACTTTGCGTCAAAGGCACGCAAGGACGGCTACGAGCAGATCGCAGCCATCTTCGAGGAGACTGCCAACAACGAAAAGGAGCATGCCAAGCTCTGGTACAAGCTGCTCAACGGCGGCGAAGTGTCCGACACCATGGACAACCTCCGCGCCGCTGCCGAGGGAGAGAACTTCGAGTGGACCGATATGTACGCCAAGATGGCCGAAGAAGCCGACGCCGAAGGTTTCCCCGCAATCGCCAGCCGCTTCCGCGCCGTGGCAGCCATCGAGAAGCACCACGAGGAGCGCTACCGCCGCCTGCTTCAGAACATCGAGGAAGGCATCGTGTTCTCGCGCGAGGGCGACACCGTCTGGATCTGCCGCAACTGCGGACACATCCACATCGGCAAGAAAGCACCCGAGGCCTGCCCCGTATGCCTCCACAAGAAAAGCTTCTTCGAGATCGAAGCCAAGAACTACTGATCCCGCATATCACGCACAACACCGGCATGGGCCAGGACACGTCTCCCGGCCCATGCCGCATTTTTTGACAAAACTCCGGAAAATCCACAAAATTATATAGTTCATAAACCGACATTGAAATTTTTGTATTAATTTTGTGTTGTTTTACAAAATCAAAAAATTTTTAAGTTTGTAAAACGAAGACTGAAAGATGGCACAGGTTCGACCCAAGAAAGCTCTCGGCCAGCACTTTCTGACCGACCTCGACATAGCCGCGCGCATTGCGGCCACCGTCGACGACTGCCCCGGGCTGCCGGTGGTGGAAGTCGGCCCCGGCATGGGCGTGCTGACGCAGTTTCTGACCGCCGCCGGCCGCGATGTCACCGTGGTCGAGCTCGACAGCGAGAGCGTCGACTATCTGCGCCGCGGCACTGTCGCCGGTCTCGACACGGAGCACATCGTCGAGGCCGATTTCCTGCGGCTCGACCTGCGCTCGATAGTACCCGAGGGCAAATGCTGCGTCATAGGCAACTATCCCTACAACATATCGTCGCAGATCTTCTTCAAGGTGCTCGACGACCGCGACATCGTGGAGGAATGCAGCGGTATGCTGCAGCGCGAGGTCGCAGAGCGCATCTGCGCCCCGGAGGGCAGCAAGACTCGCGGCATACTGAGCGTACTGCTCCAGACGTGGTACACGGCCGAATACCTCTTCACCGTGCCCGAGCACGTATTCAATCCGCCGCCAAAGGTCAAGAGCGGCGTCATACGCCTGCGCCGCAACGGCGTCACCGACCCCGGCTGCGACTTCGCGCTGATGCGCACCGTGGTCAAGACCACCTTCGGTCAGCGCCGCAAGACCATCCGCAATTCGGCCCGGGGCCTCCTGCCTGCCGGCACGGCCTTTCCGGCCGACTCGCCCCTGGGTGCCATGCGCCCCGAGCAGCTCTCTGTGGCACAGTTCGTAGAGCTAACCAACCTGATCGCGTCGCTGCGTAACCCCTAAAAACCGCCAAGGCTATGTCAATGCAAGAATATTCGACCGAATATCTCGATAAAATCAAGGATATCATCCGGCGCAAGGACGTCGACGCCGCCCGTGCCGAACTCGAACACCTGCGCCCGGCCGACATAGCCGAGCTATATCAGAATCTGGAGCTCGACGAAGCCGAATTCCTCTACCGCCTGCTCGACGAGGAAACGGCAGCCGACGTGCTGATCGAGCTCGACGAGGACGACCGTCTGAAGCTCCTCGAAGGGATGCCCAGCGAGGAAATCGCCAAGCAGATCGAGCATCTCGACACCGATGACGCCGTCGACATCATACAGCAGCTCGACGAGGAAGACCGCGACGAGGTCCTGTCGCACATCGACGACGTGGAGCAGGCGGGCGACATCATCGACCTGCTCAAATACGACGAAGACACCGCCGGCGGCCTTATGGGCACGGAGATGGTTGTAGTCAACGAAAACATGTCAATGCCCGAATGCGTGCGCGAGATGCGCCAGCAGGCCGAGGAGATGGACGAGATCTACTACGTCTACGTCGTCGACAACGACTATAAGCTCAAGGGCATCTTCCCGCTAAAGAAGATGATCACACACCCGTCGGTGTCGAAGATCAAGCATGTCATGGAGACCGACCCCGTCAGCGTCAAAGCCGATACGCCTATCGACGAGGTGGCCCTCGACTTCGAGAAATACGACCTGGTGGCAATGCCCGTGGTCGACTCGATCGGGCGCCTGGTCGGCCGCATCACCGTCGACGACGTCATGGACCAGGTGCGCGAGGCATCGGAACGCGACTATCAGCTGGCATCGGGTCTGTCATCAGACGTCGACGCCGACGATTCGATATTCTCCCAGTTCAAGGCCCGCATACCCTGGCTGCTGATCGGCATCGCCGCCGGCATTCTCGGCTCGGTCATCCTTGACGGCTTCCAGGATCAGATCAAGGCCGTGACAGCCCTTGCGCTCTTCATCCCGATCGTGGGCGGAACGGGCGGCAACGTGGGCGTACAGGCCTCGGCCATCGTCGTGCAGGGCCTGGCCAACGGCTCGCTCGACATCCGCGAGTTCGGATCGCAACTCGGCAAGGAATTCCTCATAGGCCTGCTCAACGCCACGATCCTGTCGCTCGTCGTGCTGGTCTACAACCTGATCATGCTCCCCGAAAATCTGGGCGTAACGGTCTCCGTGGCGGCGTCACTGTTCACCGTCATCATGTTCGCGTCGATCCTGGGCACCATCGTCCCGCTGACTCTCGAAAAGCTGCATATCAATCCGGCCCTGGCCACCGGACCTTTCATCCAGATCACCAACGACATCTTCGGCCTGATCATATACGTGTGGGTATCGCAGTTCTTCCTGAGCATCCTTTCGTAAGATGAGCTGGTTCAATTCCGTCGAATTCTTCGTGATAGCGGGCGCGGCCGCCGCGGCCGTCGTGGCCCTGAGTGCGCTGCCCTCGCGCCGCGGAGTGGCCGTACTGCACACGGTAGGCGGCGATCTGAGCGACAGCCGCGCCGACACACCGGCCGAACCTGCCATCGACGTCGAGGTCGACGCCAACCGCCGCGTCATAATCCGCCGCACAGGCATAGCCGGCGTCGGCGACACCGGAGCGGCTTCCCTGGCCGTCAACGTCATCGGATTCGATATCGAGATCGAAGAACGGCTTACGCGCGGCCGCCTGCCGCTCGAACGCCGCGACACGGCGGTTTTCACCCTCGATTTTCTCGGTGCCGAGCGCTACCATATCCGCTACAACAGCGAAGACGCCGGCGTTTTCGCCGCCTTCACACTTCCGGTGCGCGAAGGCATACGCGTCCGCCGCACACTCAAATAACTCGGAAAACGATCAGGGTATCTGACGGACGATACGGAACGAAGGAGCGCGGTAGACAAACGTCAGTACTCCGGCCGCGGCAAGCGTGACCACGAGATTTTCAGCGCGACGGCGCGAAATGGCAAGTTCCATGGCTATATCGAGAACGTCGAGCCCGTCGGGGCGGCTGTCGGCTAAAGCCAGCAGTCGCGAGGCTGTGTCGTCGAGCGACAGCGACAGCGGGGCATCGGCCTGCCAGGCGCGTACCATCAGCGGATGTGCCACAATATTTTCGTCGGCGACGCGGCAGTAGGCGCGCCATCGGCCGTCGGGCTCCTGAGCGCGGACAGGACGAACCGAGGCCCTGGCGATTGACGCCACTATGACAGTGACGCCGGTATCGTAACTGTAGGCCGCGAATTCGACCTGCTGCGGAGGATCGCAGTAGCGCCGGGCCGCCATTTCGACGACGTAGACGTCCTCCTCGTTGCGCACGCCGGCCACGGTGCCGTTGTCCTTGACGCCGATCAGCAGGCGGCCGCCGCCTGCGTTGGCGAACGCGGAGGTGGAACGGGCGATCTTGCGTCCGTCGGAAATGAGGAATTTGAAATCCTGCTGCTCATGCTCGCCTGCAGCTATAAGCGAGGCGATGAAGCGACGTCCGGGCTTCACGTGCAGGTCTTTCATAGGCTTGTCAGAGCAGTCGCAGCAGCTCGGTGAGCGTAGCGAAAGTGCGCTCGGGAGCATCGTTCCAGAAGTTGACGTACTGTGCGAAGTTATCGGCTTTGCCGGGTGTGTCGCTGATGACACGGATGGCTACAAAGGGCACTCCTTTCATATAGCATACCTGCGCTATGGCAGCCGACTCCATGTCGACGGCCACAGCATCGGGGTACATAGCGAGTATGTGCTCGACCTGGTCGGGACGGTCTACGAAAATGTCGCCCGACGCGAGCGTGCCGCGCAGGGCGCCCAGACGCTCCGGTATGTCGGAGGGCAGGGGACAGTCGAAGACCGGCGGACAGCCGGCGGCCCGGCCGGGCTCGGTGTCGGGACCGCACCACACGTCGTGGTAGCCGATATGTTCAGGGATTACGACGTCGAGCACGTCGGCCGGCCCTGTACCTCCCGCCACACCCGTATTGATCACCAGCGCGGGATGAAAGGTGTCGATGAGTGTCAGTGTCGAAACGGCGGCATTGACCTTACCGATGCCCGATCGCACGGCCACGATCTCGCGGCCGGCGACTGTGCCGGTGTGGTAGGTGATGTCGTTGACGGTAACTGTGCGATGGTCGCTCAGCAGAGGCATGAGCAGGTCAAATTCCTTACTCATCGCCACTATTATGGCTATTTTCATTGTTCGGGTTCGGTCAGCAGGGGTTGTGTTACATAGGTGACGGTGACGGCCACGTCGAAAGGCGTGGCGTGGCTTGTATAGCGCGGCTTGGCCGAACGACGGTAATAGAACGAGGCGGAAGAGTCGAATGCAGGCACGTCGATGCGCCTCGATTCGCCGGCCGGAATCATGGCATCGACGGTATGCTGGCCGCGGTGGATCATGCGGCCGCTGAGGTCGGTATAGACCATGTCGAGGCCGACAGCCACCACAGGCCTCGAAGTGCGGTTATGGACAGTCATTGACTCGCGCATCGAACGGAGCGGCTTCTCGAAGCCGTCGACAGCGATGCTGTCGGCCGACGGAGCGGCCACGGTGTCGTATTCGATGACGACGCGCGCCTGCGGCGTACGTGCCACTGTGCGGCGGCTCTGGTGCGGCGTGGCGCGCCGCATGTTCTGCGCCTGAAGCGGTGCCGCGCAGGATGCGGCAGCTATGATTAAGGCAAGAAGCCGGAGAAAGTTTTTCAATTTATAATTAAAAATTTAAAATTAAGTCTCAGATTACTATCGTGCGTGGCGGTGCTCCGAGGCGCCGGGCGCCGTCGAGGCCGCTGCTGTCGCGATGCGGATCACTTACAGTGACGCGGAATAGGTACGGAAGCCATCGCCATAGCGATATGCGCCGCCCCTTCTGATAATAGGAGAAGATGATGGCGTCGGAGGTGCCGTCGGCAAATTCGATAGAAAAATCGACCTTACGGCCACCCGCACGGCGGTGACGTGGTGAGGGATCAGCCGAAAGGTGGCAGTCGTACCGGCCTGTGGCCGGAGCCGGACATGCGTAGCCGAGGACTGTACCCGGTGCAACCTTGAGATCGGGTGAATCGACCATCGTCACGCTGAAGCGCTCGTCGGCGCCCGGCGCGCGGGCTATCTCGATGACGGCACCGCCGCCGTTTACCGTCCACCGGCCTTCGATAGGGTCGGTGGCCGCGGCTGCCAGCGATGAGAGAGCCGCTACGACGAGGAGAGCGGGCCGGATCATCAGATCGAGGCGAATTTGTATGAGAAACCTATCGAGAAAATCTCCTTGACCTGAAGCTTGTGCCAGTTCTCGTCGGCGCACCGCGGCGTGTTGGTGTCATAGCGGGCGTGAACGTAGATCTGGGTCGACAGGAATCGGTTGACGTCGCACGAGAGCGTGTTTTCCCAATCGGCCTGGAACGAATCGTAGTCGGTGAAGGCGAAGACACGCGATGTGAAGCGTATATTGTAGCTGATCTTCCAGGCGAGCTTGAGCTCGGCGGTCGAACCGAAGCTGCTCTTTGTCTTGCGGCCGGCGTCGATGCCGTATGCGCCCGGGTCGATGCGCGAGTTGACACAGGTGACCAGGTGATACGATACGGGAGCGATCGAGGCGTCGAAGGCGAAGGTCTTGGGCTTGTTCTCGTAGTTATATGTCATACCGACACCGGCTGTAAGTTCGCCGGGCGATAGGAATGCCGAGCGCAGGTCGTGAGTATTCGACTTATATGAATTCACTACCTGGGTCTTGAACTGACCGGTGAACGAGTAGTACCACCGGTGGGCAGCCTTTATACCGAAGGTGGTGTTGAGCTGGAACACGTCCTCGGTGACGTTGTAGGCGTTGATGGTGTCGTCCGGCGCGTTGTTGATGCCGAGTTTGTATTGTGCGGTGGTCTCGAACAGCAGGTTGGGGTGGTAGGCCTGGTTGAGTTTGACGTTGTAGTAAATATGAAGCAGAGCATTGAGGTTGTTGTTGCCGCCCTGATACCAGTTGGGCGACACGTAAGCCTGCGAGAACTGCAGCGATGCCGAGAAAGTGCGCATCCAGTGGCGCTTCTTGACTTCCTGACCCGATATGGTAGGTGCGACAGGCTTCACGACATTGTCGTCGACAGTGATCGAGAAGTCGGCCGGGTTGACCGTGGCCTGGTACTGTTTGGGAGCCTCGGGCAGCGAGCTCAGATTGTAGAGTACCAGCTCCGGATGGTTCAGGAAAAGGCTGTAGCGCAGGTCGTGGACCTGACGGTCGAGCAGTTCATAGTCCTCGATCCACTCCATCCACGGGTCGCCGGATGTGAGATTCTCACCGATTTTCAGCGGATTGGCGAAGTGATAGGTATCATATACCTGCGGCATGAAGAACGAGCGCGGAAGGGGCAGGGGCAGGTCGAACGGATCGTATGCAGTGCCGTAGCTGTAGACCCGCAGCAGCGAGTCGCTCACCGATTCGGCGACCGCGTCGCCGTCCGACAGGGAGGGAACGGTCTTTGACACCACCGCGACCGGCGTGCGCGCGGTCTGTGTAACGGCACGCCGCTGTATCTGGGCTGCGGCGGGAACGGCAGCCGCAAGGGGGACAATCATCAGCAGGGAGAGAAGTACGGACTTTTTCATGACTTGTATGTTGATGGTTCGGGACTTTGTTTTTCGATAGAGGATTCTACGCCGGGGCGTCGGCCGGTGTAAATGGTGCAGACACCGAACGTGAGTGTGCGGAAAGCCGTGTCGGTGAAACCGGCGCCCCGCATGAGCTCAAGCATTGCATCGCCGCGGGGTACGGCGGCGATGCTCTCGGGCAGATAGGAGTAGGCACGGCGGTCGCGCGACACAAGGCGCCCCATGGCCGGAATCACGCCCCGGGTGTAGAGGTTGTAGAACGGACGCACCAGAGCCGATGCAGGTGTCGACAGCTCGATGACACACAGCAGTCCGCCCGGCCGCAGCATGTCCCGCATGGCGCGGTAGCCGGCCGCCAGATCGGCGAAATTGCGCACGCCGAAAGCAACCGTGACGGCGTCTGCGCCCCCGATCCCGGCGGGCGGGTTGAGGCAGTCGCCGGCAACGAGTTCCACGCGGCCGGCGAGTCCGGCAGCCGCTATCTTAGAGCGGCCGATGGCGATCATGCCCTCCGAGAGGTCGAGGCCGGTGATGGCAGCCCCGGGTATAGCCCGCGCCAGCGATATGGCGAAGTCGCCCGTACCGGTGGCTATGTCGATTATGCGCGCGGGGCGCCCGGCCGCCACAGTGGCGACGGCGCGGCGGCGCCAGCGGCGGTCCTGGCCCAGACTCATGGCACGGTTGAGGCGGTCGTAGGCCGGCGCGATGTTGTCGAACATCTCGCGCACCTGCTCCGTCTTGCCGCGGGTGTGGTCGTAGGGTGTGATCTCTTCGGGTCTCATGCGGGGCTGCGTGACTGCAGGGTTATTTGCCGAGGGTGGCGAGGCAGTCGAGTACGTTTGTCTCGATGCGGCGGTTCAGTCGCGAACTGTCGGCGGGCACGAACTTGCGGCCTGTGACGTGCTCATAGAGCTCGATGTAGCGCTGCGAGATGGATTCGCAGATCTCGTCGGTCATTTCGGGCACTTTCTGGCCTTCTTTACCCTGGAAACCGTTCTCCATCAACC
>CAJJQT010000009.1 GCA_905193995.1 uncultured Porphyromonadaceae bacterium
CGCCGAGGTAATGACGGTTGATGCGATGGTAGACAATGCGCCACTCGTCGGTGCCGGGGATGTTGATTACTGAATTGTGTGCCGGGCCGAAGATACCCTCATCGGGCGACTGAGCGAGTATCACGCAGTCGTCGGCGACGCGTATGGGACCGAGCGGGGAAGCGGAGGTGCCGTAGGCGACATGATAATTGGGAGAGCCTGTGTCGTCGACAGACCATGTGAAATAATAGATTCCGTCGCGGAAGAAGACGTACGGTGCCTCGCGGTAGGCGAAGTCGGCGAGAGAGCCTCCGGGGGGAGTCATGACGGTGACGGTGGCCGGGTCGACAGACAGCATGTCGTCGGCGAGTTCGGCACCGGCCATGTAGCCGTTGCCCCAGTAGATGTAGTACTTGCCCGAGACGGGATCCTGAAAGACGTCGACGTCGATCTGCTGGCCGCATCCGGCCGGGGAGTCGGTGATGATAGGGGCGCCCGAGTCGTAGAACGGTCCGGCGGGATCGTCGGCGACAGCGACACCGATGACTTTACGGTCGAGCTCGGGAGAATGGCCGCTGAAATATATGTAGTAGCGGTATGATCCGTCGGGCTGAAGGCGCTCGATGGCAGCGGGCGCCCAGGCGTTGCCGGAGGCCCATGCGACCTGCGGCCCCTTGAGATCGAGCGCGATGCCTTCGTCGGTCCAGTCGGTGAGATTGCCCGATGAGAACACGCGGAAGTAGTGGCCGCCCCAGCCGGGAGCGCCGTCGGTGGTGGAGTAGATGTAGTAGCGGCCGGTCTTTTCGGAGTAAAGAATCTCGGGATCGGCATGGAAGCCGGGCAATACGGGGTTGTGGCGGTTGTCGAGCGCCGAGTATTCGACGGCGGCTCCGGCTTCGGTGGCCGGAATGGGGCGGATGGTGCCGTCGGCACTGTAGTACAGGGGCTCGACTATGACAGAGCGGGAGCCGCTGCCGCCGCCGAGGCCTCCGATATGGGAGAAGAACCAGTCGCGTCCGCGGAAGCGGACGATGGCCGGATGAGTAGTGTTGCTGTTGCCGGCGATTTCCGAGATAATGCCCATGTATTCCCATGGGCCGGCGATACTGTCGGCCATGGAGTAGGCGATTTTCTCGGGCCACTGAGCGGCATAGGTCAGGTAGTATCTGCCGTCGCGGCGGTGGACGTATGGGGCCTCGGTGAAGTCGGGGAGGTCAATCTCTGTGACCGGGCCGTCGATGGCGGTCATGTCCGCGGACAGGCGGGCGTAGTAGCAGTGTCCGTTGCCCCAGAAGATGTAGGGCTGCCCGTCGGTGTCGGTAAAGACGGCCGGGTCGATGCAGGCCCAGCTGTGAGAGGCGCCGGGGCAGTCGGCGTTGGTGAGCAGCGGATGGCCGAGGACATCGCGGTAGGGACCCTGCGGCCTGTCGGCGCGCGCCACGCCTATTCCGCACCAGTTGGTTGACGAAAAGAAGTAGAACCTGCCGTCGGGACCTGCTACGGGGTGACCGGCGAACGCGACATGTGCGTCGTTCCATTTGAAATCGTCGGCGTAGATGGGGACAGGATGTTCGGTCCAGTCGATCATGTCGGCGGTGGAGAAAGCGCACCAGTTGGGCATATGGTATCCTTCGCGGTTTCCTGGCTCGTCGCAGCCAGTGAAGAGCCACAGAGTGTCGCCGACCACCATCACAGCGGGGTCGGCGGTGTGCTTGTGGCGGATGAGCGGATTGCCCTGGTAGCGGAATGTGTAGAGAGAGTCGGCCGGCTCGGCGGCGGATGCGCGTGAGGCACCCGCCGCGGCCAGCGCTGAAAGAAATATTACGGATATGGCCCGGAGTCGCAACATTATCTGGTCAGAGGGTGAAACGTTCTGAAAATGAAGTTGATGTGTCGCTTGTAAGTCTGGCCGGGGAGAAGTACGGCCGACGGGAACTCCGGCTTGTTGGGAGAGTCGGGGAAGTTCTGGCACTCGATGGCCACGCCGTCGTAGTCGTCGTAGCTGCGGCCGGCCTTGTTGGCGGGGCAACCCGAGAGCCAGTTGCCGGTGTAGACCTGCACACCGGGCTGGTCGCTCTCGACATCGAGCACGCGGCCCGAAGCGGCGTCGCGGAGCGATGCCACGGTGCGGACGGTGTCGGGGGTGTAGCTGTCGACGGCCCAGCAGGCGTCGTAGCCCTTGCCAATGCGCAGAGCGGGGAAATCGGCCCGGATGTCGCGGCCGATTGCCTTGAACGAGCGGAAATCCATCGGGGTGCCGCCCACGGGTGCGAGCTCGCCGGTCGGGATAAGCGTCTCGTCGGTGGGCAGATAGCGGACGGCGTTGAGTTTGAGCTCGTGGCCGAGGACAGAGCCGCTGTTGTGTCCGGCGAGGTTCCAGTAGGCGTGGTTGGTGAGGTTCACGACGGTCGGAGCGTCGGTAGTGGCCGTCAGTGTGAGGCGGAGCTCGTTGCTGTCGGTCCACACATAGCGGGCCTCGGCGGTGAGGTTGCCGGGGAAACCGGCGTCGCCGTCGGGCGAGTGCAGGACGAACGTCACGCTGTTGTCCGTGTAGCTCTTTACCTCCCAGTTGCGGTTGTGGTAGCCGTTGTCGCCGCCGTGGTTGCAGTTGGGACCGTTGTTGACGGGCAGCTGATACTCGTGCCCGTCGAGACAGAACCGCCCCAGGGCGATGCGGTTGGCGTAGCGGCCGGGAATCTTGCCGGCGGCGGGTCCGTCGCCGAAATAGGCGGTCGGATCGGCGTAGCCGAGGGTCACGTCGGCCAGACGGCCGTCGCGGTCGGGCACGTTGACTTCGACAATGCCGGCGCCGACGGTCGAGAGCACGACCGACGCGCCGGAAGCGTTTGTCAAAGTCAGGCGAACGATGTCGCCCGACTTTGATTCGGATTTGGTTACCTTGATCATCTGATGTTTCTTACGTGTTTTTCCCAGGCCCATGCGGCGCGGAGGGTTTCGTCGAGCGAGCGTTCGGCTTTCCAACCGAGGACCTCGTTGGCCAGGGAAGTGTCGGCCCAGACGGCGGGTACGTCGCCGGGACGTCGGCCGACGATCTTATAGGGCAGCTTGAGGCCGTTGACCTTCTCGAAAGTGGTGAGCAGCTCGAGTACGGACACGGGGTTGCCGGTGCCGATATTGAAGATCTCGTAGCATTGCTCCATCTTGCCGCCGGTCATGCGGTCGACGGCCGCCACGTGGGCCTTGGCGAGGTCGACCACGTCGATATAGTCGCGGAGGCAGGTTCCGTCGGGGGTGTCGTAGTCGTTGCCGAAAACGCTGAGCTCCTTGCGGATGCCGGCGGCGGTCTGAGTGATGAAGGGCACGAGGTTGTTGGGCACGCCGCGGGGCAGCTCGCCGATGAGAGCCGAGGGATGGGCGCCGATGGGGTTGAAGTAGCGCAGGGCGATACCGCGGACGCCATCGTAGGCGCGGCAGCAGTCGCGCAGGATGTCCTCGGCGATCTGCTTGGTGTTGCCGTAGGGCGAAGTGGCGGGCTGGCGGGGCGTCTGCTCGGTGACGGGCAGGTGCTCGGCCTCGCCGTAGACGGTTGCCGATGAGGAGAACAGGATGTTGGGTCGTCCGAATTCCTTCATGAGGCTGACGATGTTCATGAACGACACCAGGTTGTTCTGATAGTACTTCAGGGGCTCGGCCATGGACTCGCCGACGGCCTTGTATGCAGCGAAGTGTATGACGGAGTCGAAGGGATATTTCTCGAAGACGAGGCGGAGGGCTGCCCGGTCGCAGGTGTCGACGATCTCGAATGCGACGTCGCGTCCGACGATTTTCCTGACGCCTTCGACGGCATCCTTCTCGGAGTTCGACAGGTTGTCGATGATGACAACGTCGTAGCCGGCGTTGATGAGCTCGACGGCGGTGTGGGTGCCGATGTAGCCAGCGCCGCCGGATATGAGGACTGTTTTCTTACTTTCCATTGCAGTGATGATTTATTTTTCGGCGTCTTCGACTTTGCGGGCGCCGTCGCTGATGACTACGGGGTATACTTTGGGTTCGTGGCCGTACTTTTCGTTGAAGCGGGTCTTGGCGGTCTCGACGAACTTGTCGCGGAGGTCTTTGCGGACCAGGTTGATGGTGCATCCGCCGAATCCGCCGCCCATGATGCGCGAGCCTGTGACGCCGCATTCGGCGGCGATGTCGTTGAGGAAGTCGAGCTCTTCGCAGCTGACCTCGTAGTCGTCGGACAGACCGCGGTGAGTCTCGTACATTTTCTTTCCGACGGTCTCGTAGTCGCCGGCGTTGAGGGCGTCGCAAACGGCGAGGACGCGGTCCTTCTCCTCGATGACGAACTTGGCGCGGAAGTAGTCCTCGGCGGTGATGTCGGTGCGGATCGACTTGAGCATGGGCATGGTGGCGTCGCGGAGGGTCTCGAGGCCGAGTCGCTTGGCGACACGCTCGCAGGAAGCGCGGCGCTTGTTGTAGGGCGAGTCGGCCAGTTCGTGCTTCACGCGCGAGTCAACGAGCACGAGCTCGTAGTCGTCGGGAGCGAAGGGGAAGTATTCGAATTCCATCGAGCGGCAGTCGAGGCGCATGAGCTTGCCCTGCTGTCCCATGACCGAGGCGAACTGGTCCATGATGCCGCAGTTGACGCCGCAGTAATTGTGCTCGGTCGACTGGCCGATTCGTGCGAGCTCGAACTTGTCGATATTGTTGTCGTTGAACAGATCGTTGAGAGCGAATGCGAAGCAGCTTTCGAGAGCGGCCGATGAGCTGAGGCCGGCGCCGAGGGGGACATTGCCGGCGAAGACGGCGTCGAATCCCTTGACGGTGCCACCGCGCTTGATGATCTCGCGGCAGACGCCGAAGATGTAGCGAGCCCAGGACTGGGTCGGAGCATCCTCCTCGTTGAGGCCGAATTCGGCGTATTCGTCGATGTCGACCGAGAAGACGCGCACCTTGTCGGTCTCGTTGGGGGCGATGGCCGCCATAATGACCTTGTCGATGGCACCGGGGAACACGAAGCCGCCGTTGTAGTCGGTGTGTTCGCCGATGAGGTTGATGCGGCCGGCCGAAGCGTATACGGCAGGCTTTTCGCTGAAGCGCGAAGCAAAGATTGCCTTAAGTTGTTCTTTCATGATTGTAACAGGTTAAGTTATAGATTATATTATTCGTATTCGAGGATGTAGACGGGCGATGACGCGCAATCGGCCTCGGCCACGCGCTCGCCGTCGCCCTGCAAAGAGGGCTGGACATAGATGTGGAGGCGGCGGTCGGAGTTCCAGAGGTTTATGTCGATATTCGGCTCCCAGGCGCCGACGCTGAAGTCGGTGACGTCGCTGACGGTCCACCGGCCGGAGCCGATGCTGTCGGTTGAAGCGATGCTCACGGCGCCGCCGAGCTCAAGGTCGCGGAAGATGTAGCGGGCACTGCGCCCGTCGGAAACGATGCGTGGCCGGGCTATGGGAATCATCTTTGTGCCGCCGCCGGCGAGGGTGAACGGAGTCAGACGCCGGCCGACCTGCTCCATGCGCCAGCAGGTGCCGTCGTGCCAGACGATGCGGTACTGCGGCACGCTGCTGCCGGGGCTGCGCCAGTAAGTGGCGATGTAAGGATGTCCGGCGGCGTCGGCTGTCATGGATGTCTGGTTGATAAGTTCGGAATTTTGCGGAATGCTCCAGGCAATTTCAGAGTTCGCGAGTGTTATGGGTAGGGTGTAGGGCGAGCCGTCGCTGCGCGTCCAGGTGCGTCCGCCGTCGGCGGAGCGGGCGTAGCACAGATCGTGGTTGGTCTCCACGAGCCATGATTCGCGCCAGACCCACGAGAGGTGGACTGTGCCGGCGGGGTCGACGAAGAGCTGCCAGTAGGCGTTGCGCAGGCCCTCGCCGTCGAGAAGCGACGAGCAGACCGTGGACCAGGAGCGCGATGCGGTGTCGTAGTGCTTGAGGACGAGATTGCCGTTGCCGGAGGCACCGGAGCGGTATGCGAAAAGCAGGCCGCCGTCGGGCATTGAGTAGAATTCGGGGTAGGTGACATCGTCCTCGTCGGTGCCGGTCATGGGCTCGAGGGGGCCGAAATCGAGGCTTCCGGGGGCAACGGACCGGCAGTAGCGCAGAGGATGGCCGTGATGGTCGAAGGACAGGTGCAGATAGCCGTCGCCGTCGACTCCGAGGCTTATAACGTTGTGGGCGTCGGCGATGTTGCCTTTCATAGGAGTAACGCTGAACTGCCAGCCGGAGCTGGCGATGGGGCGGCGCCCGACCACGACGCTGCTGTCGGCGGCATAGTAGGATATGTACTGCATGCCGCCGTGGCTGACCACTGCGCTGCCGCGGAAGACGGCCGTGTTGACCGAGGTCAGGGCGTAGCCCTCGCCGGCCGGTACAAGTCGGCTTCCGGCCCATGCGGCCGATGCAGCAAGGATGGCTGCCAGGAGGGTGACGTTACTTCTTGAAAGGCTCATTGCTGATGTAGATGCGGTAGTTGGCGATGCCGCCGGGAACCTCGGATTCCATACGCGGCAGGTACTGGATGGCGGAGATATTGCGGACTGCCGAGAGATCGATGACGAGCGCGTGGGGGAAGGCCGCACCGGGGGCTGTGGTCCAGTAGGTCGACTCCTGCAGGTCGAAGATCTTGTCGGCCGAGTGGTTTCCGTCGGTGACTTCCTCGCTGTCGGCATAGTCGACGGTCCAGGGCTCGCGCGAGAGGCGCTCGCCGTTGGCGTCGAGGACATAGAATTCGGCGATTGATGCCGCGTCGCCTCCGTCGACTGCGTCGAGCGCCTCGATGCATAGGTAGCGGCCGCGCTGCGGGGCGTCGAGGCGTACTTCCTGCCAACCGTTGCCGGGGGCGAATGTGCCTGCGGCGGCGGGAGAGAGGCCGGTGAGGTCGAGATTTTCGCCTTCCTCGCGGTGAACGAGACGCTTCTGATGAAGCAGCTTGTCCAGCACAGGTTCCTTAAAGCCCTCGGAGACGGCCTGGCGCGGACCGAGGATGTCGAAGACCACAATCTCGTTGTCGCCCTCGCGGAGCCAGCATCCGGGCATGTAGAGCGTCTGCTGGGGTCCGATTTCCCAGATACGTCCAAGGGGATGGCCGTTGACGTATACGAGTCCCTTGCCCCAGGTCTCGAAATTCAGGAAAGTGTCGTGGGGCTTGCGGACGGTGAAGGTGCCGCGGTAGATGCCGCGCGGGAGGCGCCCGTCGGTGTCGGGGACAGCCTCGGCGATGGGGCGGAACGCGGCCGAGGCGTAGTATTCGGGAGTGTCCTCGATGTTGAAGACGGTCCAGTCCTTGAGGTCGCAGACAAATTCGCGGCCGTCGCGGGTCTCGGTGAGGGTGACGCGGTCGGTGATGCCCTTGAAGTCCTTGATGGCGCGGCCGAAATTGATGCGGCCCATGGCCTCGACGAGAATGTCGAGGACGGCGCCGCGGCGGCAGGGGGGCAGCATGAGCTCGCGGTCGCCGTTGCGGCGGTCGAGGCGGCCGACATACTTGCCGTCGACGAATACCTGGGCGAAGTCATGCGGGTCGCTGACTGTCAGCAGGGTCTCGGAGGTAAGCTCGGGGAGCACGGTGCGGTAGAGGATGGATCCGAAGCCCTGGCCGTACTCTTCCATCGTGCGGATGTCGCGGTCGGTCTTCGGTGCGGGCAGGTTGTCGAACAGCGGAGCGAACTCGGTCAGGGCGAACTGCGGCACGGCCATCGACTTTATCGTGGCCGGGACGCGCGCCTGGCGCCCGCCGTCCATATACTTGGCCAGGGTGCGGCGCAGCTCCCAGTATTTGGGCGTCGTCTGCCCCGACTCGCTGATGGGCGCGTCGTAGTCGTAGGAGGTGACGTCGGGGGCGAATCCGGGCGAGTTGGCGCCGGCCCAGTGCCCCCAGTTAGTGCCACCGTGGGTCATGTAGAGGCTGAACGAGATGCCTTTCGAAAGCATTTCGTCGATTCCGGCGACCATGTCGGCGGCGGGGCGCGTCTCGTGGTTGGCGCCCCATTTGTCGAACCATCCGCTCCAGAATTCCGAACACATCAGCGGGGCGTGAGGGCGAACCTGACGAAGACGCTCGAACTGCTGGTCGATGTTGGCGCCGGTACCGAAGTTGACGGTCCATACGAGGTCGTCGAGGCCGTTGTCGAGGAAGTTGGACGACCAGTCGCACTGGAAGAGCGTGACCTTGTCGCCGAAGTTGCGGCGCAGCATGTCGCGGATGTTGCCAACGTATTCCTTGTCGATGCCGTAGGATCCGTATTCGTTCTCGACCTGCACCATGATGATTGGGCCGCCGTTGTCGACGGTGAGGTCGCCGACCTGCGATGCGACGGCCTTCTGGAAACGGTCGACGCGCTCGAGGAAGTAAGGATCGTTCTCGCGCAGGCGGATATCCTTCTTCCTGAGCAGCCACCAGGGGAGGCCGCCCATCTCCCACTCGGCGCACACATAGGGGCCGGGACGCAGGATGACTTTCATGCCGTTGGCCTGACAGAGCCTGACGAAATCGCGGAGGTCGTTCTGGCCGGTGAAGTCGAACTGATCGGGCTGCGGCTCGTGGGCGTTCCAGAACACGTAGAGGCAGACGGTGTTCATGCCGAGAGCCTTGCACAGTTTTATGCGGTTGTCCCAGTAGGGGCGGGGGATGCGGGGATAGTGGAGTTCGGCGGCTTTGACCACAAAGGGCTTGCCGTCGAGCAAGAAGGTGCCGTCGCCGGCCTCGAAGCTTCCCTGGGCTTTCACGGCGGGTTGCAGCGAAAGGAGCAGCAGGGCTATTAATGTCAGAATCCTATTCATGATATTTTTTGCTTTGGGTGTTCAGATAGTCGGTCCAGTTGGTGAAAGTCGGTATGTCGGTGCGGTCCCAGGCATAGCCCCAGTCGTAGCGGAAAGTCTCGCCGGGGCGGAGCGTGGCCGAAAGTACGCGGTGACCGTCGATCTCCCCGACAGCCTCGCAGGGAGTGTGGCAAACCACGCCGAGGAAAATCTTGCCGTTGTCCGGGCCCTGGGTGGGATCAACGGCCGCCAGAACGCCACGGGCGGGGTCGGCGTAGGCGGGTTCGGGCTGCCGCAGAGGGAAGCCGACGACGATGCTTACGGGGTCGGTGAGTCCCGAAAACGATACTTCGCAGCTGTTGAGGTGCGAGCCGCGGTCAAGGGTGATGACGCGGCGCTCGACCACGCAGGTGTCAGCGCCGACGGTGCGCGGTGCGAAGGTAAGCTCGGCGCGGAAGCGGTCGGGGCCGTTTTCGAGGATGCTTACGCTCCGGTAGCACCAGGGATAGCAGATGGAGTCGGCCAGGGCGATTGCGGCCACGCCGCAGCCCAGAGTAGGCCCTACGGCGAAGCAATCCATGCCCAGGCCGTGGTCGACGTGGTAAGTGAAAGAGTTCTCGAAAGCCTTGGCCTGCTCGGGATCGATACGTCGCAGCGAGTCGACCGTGGCCCAGTTGGCCGGTGAAGTCTGCGCGGCGTAGAGGCGTTCGAGCACGGGCCCGCGGCCGGGATATTTCAGGAAAAGGTCGTAGCCGAACGAGCGCTCGGCGGCACGCTCAGTGGCGGGGCCGTAGACGCGGAATGCCACCAGATCGTTCTCCCACGCCAGGTCGTCGCGGCGCTCGGGGTGCACGCGGCCGCAGGTCTGCGCGGCGGTCTGAAGCGCGGCGGCAAGAAGCAGTAAGGCTGTCAGAAGTCTCATCGTCGGAGTGGTATTAGAACAGATCGCCGATGCGGTCGCCGTCGGCCCAGTGGTGGTCCTTGGGGAAGGGCATGCCGCCCCAGGCTTTCTGATTTGTGGTGGGCAGGGGGGCGTCGGTCCAGAAGGGATGCGAGGCCGGGAGTCCCAGGGGGAGGAAGGCGAGCGAGGTCATGTATAGGCTGCCGTTGTTGGTGTACCAGTCGGCGACGTTGGGCTGGCGCCGGCGAAGCCGATGGTAAGGAAGCCCCGTTCGTTGAAATTCTCGCGTCCGTCGAACATCGAGTGCATCACGGAGGTGAGAGCGTTGCGGACTTGGCCGTAGGACAGGCCGGCGGGGAGCTTTTCGTACCAGGCCATCAGCGCGAGGGGCTGCAGGGCAGCCATGCGGTAGGGGATGGAGCGTCCAACGACCGGGAAAGTGCCCTCGGGCGATACGAGACGTTCGAGGACGATACTGAACTTCTGAGCGCGCTTCAACGCGCGGTCGTAGTATTTCGGATAGTGTATGCGTGTGTAGCGGCCCGAATCCTTCATGGCGCTGAGCGTCTCGAGATACATGGGGTGGAAGACGTAGCTGCTGTAGTAGTCAAAGGCGAACGAGGGGCCATCGGCATACCAGCCGTCGCCGGTGTACCATTCCTCGACCTTGCGGATGGCCGAGTTGACGCGGTATTCGTCGCACGGAGCGCCGGCCTTGGCCAGGAAGCTCTCGATGGTGGACGAGAAGAGGACCCAGTTGGTGTAGGGCGGGTCGACGCGGCGCAGCTGGGAGAACTCCTCGATGTAGCGCTGCTTGGTGGTGTCGTCGAGAGGCATCCACAGCGCGTCGTATGCGCGCAGGAAGCTCTCGGCGATGTATGCTGCGTCGACGAGAGCCTGGCCGTGGCCGCGCCAGCGCAGATAGTCGGGGCTGTCGGGATCCACAGCGTGGGCGTAGCTTTTGAGCGCCATGTCGCGGAGTCCGGCTCGGCGCGCGCCCTCGGGGGTGCCGTCGTCGGGCAGCGCGAGCCATGGTGCGATGCCTGCCATCAGGCGGCCGAACGTCTCCATGTAGGTGACGCCGCGGTCGCGGCCGTCCCAGCTGGGGCTGACTTCGACGAGCATATTCTGCTGCAGGCGGCCCTCCGACATATTGGAAAGCACCGGGTAGGCGATGCGGTAGGCAAGGTCGGACCAGTAGGCGCGGTCGGGCGAACTGTCCTTTTCGAGCAGGCGCACATACTCGCACGCGGCCAGGAGGAAGGCTCCGGTACCGAAGTCGGCGGTCGAGTTTTTGTCGACTACTTGTCCGGGTATGGCTTTCTCGCCGATGGGCTGCACGTAGCCCACGTCGCCGTTCTTCTGCAGGGCGACTTTGCTGAGGTATTCCCAGCCTTTCTTAGCGGCCCGGAGGTATTCGGGGCCGGAAAGGTAGCCGTTGTTGATGCCCCAGAGGAGGCCGTAGGTGAAGAAGGCGGTCCCGCTGGTCTCGTAGCCGGGGGCGTGGGCTTCGTCGAGCATCGACCGGCTCCAGTAGCCTTCGGGCTGCTGGGCCCTGACGACGGCAGCGGCCATGTCGCGGAAACGCTTTTCGAAGAAATCGCGGTGACTATAGTCGGCCGGGAGATCCCTGAGCACCTTTGCGAGGCCCGCGAGCACCCATCCGTCGCCCCGGGCCCAGAAGTCCTTCTTGCCGTTGGCGCTGGTGTGTTTGGGATAGGTGTACTTGGCATCACGGTAGTAGAGATTCTCCTCGGGGTCGAACATGATGCTGTCGGAGTGCTGTATGTAGGAGTAGAGTTTGTCGAGATAGCGGGCGTCGCCGGTGATTCGGTAGAGCTTCGTCATCACGGGCATGACCATGTAGAGACCGTCGGCCCACCACCAGTAGTCGTTCTGCGGAGTCGACATCTCGTATTCCATTACCTCGCGGGCGCGGCGGATGCGGCGGTCGTCGGGGAGGATGTTGTAGAGGTCGGCGTAGGTCTGGAAGCAGATCTGCCAGTCGCCGAAGAGCACATGGTCGGGCGTCTCGCCGTAGTCGTACTTCCAGGCGCTGCGGTCGTCGGACGTGGCGCCTTTCCAGCCGTTGTGCTCGGCCCAGGCGGTAGAGTAGTCGAGATAATCCTGATTCCCGGTGAGGAAGTAGGCTTCCATGTTGCCGGTATGATAGGCTGCGACGTGCCAGAAGGGAGTGGCCTCGGGCGAGTGCTGCGACTGCCAGCGGCCGTTGACTTTTTCAATTATTTCCCTAACTCGTGCGGACTCGGAGCTGCCGGCGGCGGCGACGGGCTGCGCGAGAGCCAGGACGAGGATTGCTGCAAGGATAGAATATATACTTTTCATGGTCTGATACTGATTTTTTCGGTTAATTCCGGTCTTCCGGCCAGGGGATGAACGGGGTGTCGTTTTCGTCGAATCTAACGGGGAGCCACAGATGCCTGGAATCGGACAGCATCTTAGGGTTCCATCGGTCGGCCATGAACACGTACTGGTCGCCGAGGGTGAACACATACGTGCCCTGACCTCCGAAAGTGGTGCCGGCCATCGGTCCGCGGCACGGATTGGGGAGCTGGGTCCACCGGCCCATGACGGAGTCGGCGCACATCAGCCGAGCTTCGTTGGGGTCCCATCCGGTGCAGCCCGAAGTGATCATCCAGTACTTGCCGCCGTGGCGGAAGATGGCCGGGGCCTCGTTGTGGCCGCCGGGAAAGATGCGTATGTAGCGGCCGGTGTGGCGCTCGAAGGTGCTGTCGAGCTCGGCGATGTGCAGGGTGAGGTTTTCTTCCGAGGAGTATATGTGGTAGGCTTGTCCGGTGGCCGGGTCGACGAATACGGTCATGTCGCGAGCCATCTGACCGCCTGCGAGGTCGCGAGCGGCGAACATGCCGTCGGCCACTGCCGCGTACCAGTCGGGAGTCCACCATTCGAGGGTGTCGGAATAGGCTTTGAGAAGGTTTTCAGACGGCATGTTGAGGGGGGCGATTCCGGCGTTGACGCGCGATGAGGCGCGGTATTCGAACGGTCCTTCGGGGGTGTCGGAAACGGCCACGCCTGCCATAGCCGCCCCGTAGCCGCGACCTTTGAGCTCGTGATGGAACCACATGACGTAGCGCCCCGTGGCAGGGCAATAGACGACTTTGGGACGCTCCATGATGCAACCTCGCCGGATCAGCGACGTGGTGTCGGCCGAGGCCTCGAGGGCGAGGCCGCGGAATGTCCAGTCGCGCAGATCGGGCGAGGAATAGCAGGCGACGCCCTGCTGGTACGAACCGGGTGTGCCGTCGCCTCGGTACTCGCCGTACCAGTAGAATGTGTCGCCGACAAGGAGTATGTTGCCACCGTGGGCGTTGATGTGGCGCCCGTCGGTGTCGGGCAGAGTCTCGCCCGTGAATGTGGGGATGCTGACTTCAGCGTCGGCGCCGGCTCCGCACAGCGCCGCTGCGGCCGCCAGGACAAGGAGCCGAGAATATCTTATGAACCGACCGAAAGCTTTCACTGGCATAAGACGTGCATCTCTAATCATTTGCAAAATTAATAAAATTTTTAAATAAAACAATAGTCCGGACTTCCGGTCACCGGAAGCCCGGACAGAAATAACCCTGTACAATCTTTTTTACCTCAAAAATTACCTAATGACTAAAAATTACCTAATAACCATTATAAATAAAAAATAACCTTAATGTCCTTTTTAAGGGATTGCAGAACCTCGTACGGGGTTTAGTCTTCGAGGTCGACGGTATCCTTCCACGGGATGAGGGGCATGCCCTCGGGAGTCCATTCGATGGGTAGCCATACGTAGCGGGAATCCTGCAGATCGGTCTTGTTCCAGCGGTCGAACATGGCGAGATATTTGTCGTCGGCTCCGTGTACGGGCTGTACGTAGGTGCTCTGGGCGTAGAAAGTCTTTTCGGCGTCGACACCGCGGCAGGGATCGCCCAGGACAGTCCAGGGTCCCATGATGCTGTCGGCGACAGCTACCTGGGCAGTGTTTGGATCCCAGCCCGAGCATCCGGATGTGAGGACATAGTACTTGCCTGCTCGCTTGAACACGGCCGGCGCCTCGCGGCTGGCGCCGATGAAGTTGCGGGTATAGTTTCCGGTTGGAGTCAGATAATCGTCGGAGAGCTCGTTGATGTACATTGTGGCATTGTTCTCGGAAGAGGCGAACTGATAAGCCTTTCCGTCGTCGTCGACGAACACAGTCTGGTCGCGGCTCATGGCATCGTTGGGGCGGAAGCTGCCCAGATAAGTGAACGGGCCTGTGGGGGAGTCGGCCACGGCGACGCCTGCGGCGGCCTTCGAATAGTCGGCGCTCTCGACGTGGGCCCACATCACGAATTTGCCGGTGCGGGCATTGTAGACGACCTTGGGGCGCTCAAGAACCTTGGAAGCGTGTAGGTCGTGCTCGGGATCCTTGCTGGCTTCGAGCGCGAGGCCTTCGAACTTCCAGTTGCGGAGGTCCTTAGACGAATAGCAGCTGACGCCGGTGACATCGGTGCGGTAGCATTCCCAGGTTGCCCATTCGGGAAGGACGGTTTCGCCGACCTTGTATTCGCCGTAAAGGTAGTAGACGCCGTCGTGGTAGAGCATGCCGGCGCCGTGGGCATTTATGGGGTTGCCGTCGGTGTCGAGCCACTTCTCACCCTGGACGAAGGGTTCGGGGACCTCGGCTTCGGTGGCCGCCTGAGCCGAGGTGCAGGCTGTCAGTACGGGCAACAGACCTAATAAAAGTGCAAAACCTAACCTGAACATGATTATCTGATGATTTTTTCGGCATGGCGGCCGCGGAGGACGATATAGACGCCCCGTGCGGGAAGTCGGTCGGGAGTGTCGGCCACGCGGATGCCCTGCAGGTTATATACTCCTGTGATTTGTTCGTCGGAGCCGTCGGCGGCGATGTCACCGATGCCGTTGGGTTTGATCAGCTCGAAATAGTTGCTGCGTGCGCCGGCCCCGGGCTTGTCGGAGTAGACATGGCTCCAGGCGGCGTTGTTGTCGGTGCCGAAGTACTTGTTGGAACCGAGGTTCTTGATGATGAGATAGCCGTCGGCGGTCTCGACCTTGAAGAGGTAGTTGTTCTGGGCGAGCTGGTCGGTGTTGTCAGTGACATAGAGATTCCAGCTGTCGCGGTAGACGTATTTGCCGTCGGCGGTGCGGATGTTCATGCCCTTGGACTTGTCGACGCCGGGAGCCTCGACGAATGTGAAGTCCTGATTGTAGTCCGAGGCGCCGTTGTCGGTGATGAGGATGCATTCCTTTTCCTCGAACCAACCCGAGGAGAGAGTGCAACCCGACAGCACGTGGCGGAAGCGGAACGTGCCGCCGTCGGCGCAGGGATTGGGCATGGACTTGAGATAGTCGTCCATGGCTTTCTGAAGGGCGTCGAGCGCGGGATCGATGACGGCGTCGTCGGTGGCGCCGAGGAGAGCCTGTGCGGCGGCGATTGCGGCCTCGAGAGCGCGGTCGGCCGATTCGGGGAAGCGGCTGCTCTCACGGTTGTCGTCGAGCATCTTCTGAGCCTTGGAGATTCGGTAGCGCAGGGCAGCGTCGGGTGTCTCGGGCACGTATACGCGGACATAGTCGACCAGATACTGTGCGGGGAAGGCGGTGTTGGTGAGCGAACCGCCGTTGTCGCCGCCGAGAGCGAGGTTGAGCCAGACGCCGAACTTGTTGTTGGGGTCACGGTAAGGATTGTAACCGTCGACGTTGTACCACGACTGAGCGGGGTTGGGGTTGACAGTGCGGTCGAGATCGGTCTCGTTGATGAGGCGGTCATCGAGATAGATGCGCAGGCTGTTGTGGTCCCATTCGGTGCGCCAGATGTGGAAATTGTCGCCGAAATCGCCTTCGAACTCGCTCATCTTGGGAGCCTTGCTCGACCAAGCGGCCGACCAGCGGGTGTTGGTGCCCCAGGCCAGGTTGGCGTGAATGGCGTTGCCGTAGTACTCCATGATGTCAAGTTCGCCGTTGTAAGGCCATTCGTAGGAGTCGCCGCAGCCCCAGATTGCGGGCCAGTAGCCGGTGCCTACGGGAATTTTGGCGCGGACCTCGTATACGCCGTAATGGTAGCGGTAGGGGTCCTTTAGTATGAGGGAGGCGGAAGAGTACTCGCCGTAGCGGTTCTTCTTGTTCCAGGCGCTGGAGTAGCGCTCGTAGTCGGGGTTGGCCACTTTCTCCTTGCGGGCCTCGATGACGAGGCATCCGTCGGCGATGGTTGCGTTGTCGACAGTATATACTTGATCTTCATGGTTGCGGCGCATGCCGGTCTCGAAATTCCAGCGGTCGGGATCGGGTTTTGTGCCGTTGTCAAACTCTTCGGCAAAAGCGAGCTTATAGCCGGGATAAGCGTCGGCTACGTCCTCGGCGAAGATTGGCGAGGCCAGGGCGGCGATTAAAAGGGAGGTTACTATCTTTTTCATGACAAGGTTTTGGTGAAAGCCCCGGAGCGGAGTCCGGGTGAGTCGGCGCACGGCTCCGGGGCTGTTGTTATCAGCGGATTACTTTCTGAGCACCCTCAGTAGTGCGGATGATGTAGAGGCCGCGGGCTGCGCCGAGGTTTTCTACAGAGTCGGCTACGCGGATGCCGTTGAGGTCATACACGCCGAGAACCTGTGCATTGCCGCTTACAGCGATGTCTTCAACGCCATTTTCGCTCTTGCTTGCCATATATGCGGCGTAGTCGTCGGGGGTCATGATGGCGATGTCGTCGATGTCCATCCAGAAGCCTTCAGAGTGGTTGCCCGACCACTTCACGTTGTTGTGGGTGATGCGGAGACGAACGTTGCCGCTGGCGGGAGCCTTGAACTGCTTCTCGTAGGGGCACCAGTAGTCGGCTTCGGCGAGGGCGTCGTCCTTGTCGTCGATCAGGTTCGAAGCGCCGAATTCCTCCTTGTTTTCGTTGAGAGGCATGAGCTCGATGCGGAAGTAGGGATCGTCCCAGTCGACAGTGGTGCCCTTCGAGAGAGCGATGATGGCGCCGAGAGAGTAGGTCTCGCCGGCGGTGAGGCCGGTCACGATCTGTTCAACGCCGCCGGCCTGCCAGCCGTTGTCGTCGAAGCGGTAGATGTGGAGGCACTGGTGGTTGCCTTCGAATACGTGTTCTTCGTCGACTTCGGGTTCAACGAGCATTGCGAGGACGCTCCAGTCGTCGAGACCGGTGATAGTCCAGTCGGGCAGGGCCTTGAGGTTGTGCTTTGTGTCGTCCCAGTCCCAGGGAGTGTTCTGCTCGACACCATCGGTCTTCTCGAAGTCGCCGTTGGCAACGAAGTTCTTCTGAGCGCTCATCGAGAGGGCGCAGGCAGCTACAGCTGCGGTGAGTAAAAGTTTTTTCATGACTGAAATGTTTTTTGAAATTGGTTATTGAAGTGTTGAGTTATGAGTTTCGGTTGAATCCGGCGGCGACGGGGCCGCCGCCGGATGGTGAGTGCTTACTGCTGGGCGGCGGTGCCGTTGACTGTCTGCCAGTAGGGATTCTGGTAGATCGGCGAGGAGTCGATGTCGACGCCGTCGGCCGATGAGATCAGGAAGTGATCGACGGCGATAGGCGACAGATAGTGGGCCATGTGCCAGGTCATGCCGGAGTTGTAGTACTGGCTCTCGCTGGTGATACGCCACATCGACAGGTATTCGGCGCTGCCGTTGAGACCGCCTTCGATGTCGGAGGGCGACGAAACGTTGTTGTCCGACGGACGGGGCTGGTCGTATTTGAGACGGTTGCGGGGGTACGACTTCAGCATCGGGCCGAAGATCTTGGCGCCGTGGAGGAAGAATTTGCCACCCTTGAGCTGGTCGAGCGAACGCCAGCGGTAGAGGTCGTCGAGACGGAAGCCTTCGCTGATGAGCTCGCAACGGCGCTCGCGGCGGATGTTGTAGAGCACCTTGGAGGTGATGCGCTTGCCGGCTGAGTAGAGGGCGAGGTCGTGGGTATAGTACTCTTCCTGATCGAGGTCGGTTGCTGCGATGGTCTGCTGCACGTCGCCGGTGATGCCGGCACGCTTGCGGAGGGCTTCCCAGTACTTCCAGGCGTCGGCGTTGAGGTTGTCGCCGAAGCGTTCCCAGGCGGCTTCCATGTAGATCAGGTAGGCTTCGGCGGCGCGGAATACGACGGAAGCGGTCTCGTCGGTGCCGGTGGAGGTGTACTTGGTGTCCTTGGTCATGCACTTGCCTTTCTTGTAGCCGGTAGATGTGGCGTACTTGAACGAGCCTCCGCGGACGTCGGGTACATCGAACTTAGATCCGAGACCGATGCGGTCGGTTGCGTCGGCGTAGGGATATTCGCCGGGGGCTTTCATGAAGAGTTTCCAACGCCAGTCGCGGTTGATCTTCGTGTCGGTCACGAAGTCATCGCCTGCATAACCTGAATTGGGGGCGTAGATAGGCAGGCCGTTGTCCATCAGGAAGGCGTTGGCGAATTCCTGGGTGTAGCCTCGGGGCTGGCCAGCACGCATGTATTGGTTGAGGGAGTGTGCGCCTGCCTTGACACGGTCGGCGGCGCGGTACATGAGAACCTCGTCGTAGTCCGACACGTCGACAGAAGCGAACATGTCGTAGTAGGGATTGGCGCCCACGGCATTGGTGGCACCGATCTCCTGCTTGTTGTTGGCGGTGAGTACGGGATGGTTGTCGGCCACTTCCTTGGCGGCAGCGAGGGCCTGATCGAGGAAGTAAGTGACTTCGGCGGCGTTGTCGTAGCTGAAGCCCGAGTTGTAGTCCTTTTTGGCACCGGCCCAGCCAGCGGCGGCGTCGGGCACGAAGGGCGTGCCGGCGAAGTATTTCTCCCAGGTGGCCTCGTAGAGAGCCACGCGGGCCTTGAGCAGCAGGGCGACGTCGCGTGTGATGCGGGCGCGGCCACCGATGGCGCTGCCGTCGCTCAGAAGACGGGCGGCCGAGTCAAGGTCGGCGATGATGAAGCGGGCAACCATATTGCGCGGGCTGCGTCGCGAAGCCTGGATGAGGACGTCGCGGTTGTCGGGCAGAGTCGTGGTGATGATGGGGAAGTCGCCGAGCTTGCGCAGACGGAAGAAGTATTCCTGAGCGCGGAGGAAGTAAGCCTCGCCGAAATAGTGGTTGATCGAGGTCTCGCTGCCCTGGATCTGGCCGGCTTCGACCTTGGGACGGACGGTGCGGATGAACCAGTTGAGATCGTTGATGCGGTCGAAGTTCCACACGCCGCCGTTCTGGCTGACCTTGTAGTCCTGACCCTCGTAGTAGATGCTGCTGATGGCGCCCTCGTTGTCGGTGGGGCCGTCGTCGTGGATGAAGGAAGTG
>CAJJQT010000010.1 GCA_905193995.1 uncultured Porphyromonadaceae bacterium
GAACGGTGTTCCACCATAAGGAACCGCTTCACAACTGATGTAAACTTTGTTAATGCAACACCCTCGCAAAAGTCCTTTCGCGCGTTTTTCGATTTTTTATGGGACGGAGGGTTGGCTGGTAGGGGGAGATTTGCTAACTTTGCCGTATGGAACAATATATTGTATCGGCGCGTAAGTACAGGCCGTCGTCGTTCGCGACGGTGGTCGGACAGAGCGCGCTGACCGCCACTCTCAAAAACGCCATAGCCACCGACCGCCTGGCCCATGCCTACCTGTTCTGCGGTAGTCGCGGAGTGGGCAAGACGTCGTGCGCGCGCATCTTCGCCAAGACGATCAACTGCAGCAATCTGTCGGCCGACGGCGAGGCGTGCAACGAGTGCGACTCGTGCCGCGCCTTCAACGACGGAAACTCGATGAACATCATCGAGCTCGACGCCGCCTCGCACAACGGCATCGACGACATCAAGCAGGTCATCGACCAGGTGCAGGTGCCTCCGACTCACGGCCGCTACCGCGTGTTCATCATCGATGAGGTGCACATGCTGTCGGCCGCGGCGTTCAACGCCTTCCTCAAGACCCTCGAGGAGCCTCCGTCGTACGTGATTTTCATCCTCGCCACCACCGAGAAGCACAAGATCATCCCTACCATCCTGTCGCGCTGCCAGATCTACGACTTCAGCCGCATCACCATTCCCGATATGGTGGCTCACCTGCAGAAGGTAGCTCAGAACGAGGGCATCACGGCCGAGCCGTCGGCACTGAACGTGATAGCGCGGCTGGCCGACGGAGCCATGCGCGACGCACTGTCGATCTTCGACCAGGTGGCCGCCTCATCGCGGGGCAACATCACCTACGCCGACACGATCGCCAGCCTCAACGTCCTAGACAACAGCTACTACGACCGTCTCACCGACTGCATGATACGTGGCGACATACCGGGCGCGCTGTTGGTCTTCCACGAGATCCGCGACAAGGGCTTTGACGGGCAGTTCTTCCTTAATGGCCTGGGCGAGTACATGCGCCGCCTGATGCTGGCGGGTGCCCCGTCGACGCTGCCCCTGATCGACGAGCCCGATGACGTGCGCTCGGCCCTGGCCGCAACCGCCGCCCGTGTCACCCCCGATTTCCTGTACCGCGCCATGAGTCTGTGCAACGACGCCGACCTCAACTACCGCCAGTCGTCGAACAAGCAGATGCTCGTCGAACTGACCCTGATCAAGATCTCCCAACTTTTAAGCCCCTCGCCCGATGACAGTGGCCGGGGAGAGGGGCATCTGAAACCGATCGATAAGCCGCAGGGGGCGCAGGCCACCGCACCTGCGGCACCTGCGGCGCCCGCGCCGTCAGCAAATCACACGCAGGTCACCGCCGAGCCCCCGGCGCCCTACGCCGCTCCGGCGCCTGCAGCCGGCCCGCACAGCATGGCCGCTCAGGTCGCCATGGGCGCGCGCAACGCTGCCGGCCCCGCACACCGTCCCATGGCCGCCGGCCCGACGATGCGAGTCGGGCGCCTGTCGATGTCGGGTCCGAGGCAGCAGGCTCCCGGCCCGGCGGTAGCGCGCGAACGCCGTGCCGCACCCTTCACCCCTGAGCAGGTGGCGGCCGCATGGCAGGCATTCATCGAGGCCAACGGCCGCGAGCACGCCCTGGTCAACGTCATGACCACCTGCTGCCCGCAACCGGCCCCGGACGGCAAATATTCGGCTCGGGTAGGCAGCGACATCGAGGCCAACAAGATCCGCGAGAACATGGCCGCCATTCTCGCTTCAGTGCGCGACGCCCTCGGCAACGATGACTTCGCATTCGGAATCGACGTCAGCAACGAAGGCCCGTCGCCGCGGTTCTGGCCCGAAAAGCAGGTGCTGGCGCATATGCTCGAGCATCACGAGAACTTCCGCGAATTCGTCCACGCCCTCAACCTGCGCTGATCAACACGATTCCCAGTATTCCTTCACAAAAAATGGAACAGCAGTCACACCCCAGGCGCATAGCCGTGAAAATAGGCAGCAACGTGCTCTCCCGCAAGGACCGCCGCCTCGACGTCACGCGCATGAGCGCTCTGGTCGACCAGGTCGCCGAGCTCCGCGCCGCCGGCATCGAAGTCATCGTCATATCATCCGGCGCCGTCGCCGCCGGCCGGAGCCAGCTCGCCGAGTCGGTCACGCATCACCTCGACAGCGTGTCGCAGCGGCAGCTCTTCAGCGCGGTCGGCCAGGCCAAGCTCATCAACCGCTACGTACAGCTCTTCCGCGAGCACGACATCGTGTGCGGTCAGGTCCTCACCACCAAGGAGAACTTCGCCACCCGCCACCACTACCTCAACCAGCAGAACTGCATGGAGGTCATGCTCCGCGAGGGCGTCGTCCCCGTAGTCAACGAGAACGACACCGTCTCTGTCACCGAGCTGATGTTCACCGACAACGACGAACTTTCGGGCCTCCTGGCCATGATGATGAACTGCGACTGCCTCGTAATCCTTAGCAATATCGACGGCGTCTTCACCGGCGATCCCGCCGATCCGTCCTCGCGTCTTATCGGCCGCGTGGCCCCGGGCGACGATCTGTCGGCCTGCATCACCTCCGCTCGCTCGGGCCTCGGCCGAGGCGGCATGACCACCAAATACCGCATTGCCCGAAAGGTCGCCGACGCAGGCATCGAGGTCATCATCGCCAATGGAAAACGCCCCGACATACTTCCCGACCTGCTTCTGCGTGCCGCCGACGTGCCCGCCACGCGTTTCGAGGCCGCCGAGAAGCCGCAGTCGAGCCTCAAGCGATGGATCGCCAACAGCTGCTCATTCGCCAAGGGATCGCTCACTCTCAAGGCCGACGCCGCTGCGACCCTCCGCCGGCGCCCGGGCACCAGTCTGCTCGCCGTCGGTGTCACCGAAGTCGCGGGCGACTTTGCCGCCGGCGACATAGTGGCCGTACGCGACCCCGACGGGCTCGCCGTGGCCTGGGGGCGCGCCGCCGCTTCGGCCGACGAGGCACGCAGCCGCGCCGGGCAGTCCGGCGGTCGCCCGCTCGTTCATGCCGATTATCTCTATATTAACGAACTCTGATGAAAGAAACCGAAAATACACAGGCCGATGCGCTGCTCGAGGCAGCCCGGCGCGCTTCGAAGGAGACGGCGCGCCTGTCGGCCGACACTGTCAACGCCGTGCTCTCCGATCTGGCCGACCGCCTCACGGCCGAGGCCGATACCGTACTCGGGGCCAATGCCGCCGATATGGCCCGCATCGATCCGGCCGACCCCAAGGCCGACCGCCTGCTGCTTACCCCCGCCCGAATCGCCGGCATCGCCGACGGCCTCCGTCAGGTAGCCGCCCTGCCGTCGCCTCTGGGCCGGGTGCTGTCGAGCACCGTGCGCCCCAACGGTATGCTCATCCGCAAGGTCTCCGTTCCGTTCGGCGTCATCGGCGTCATTTTCGAGTCGCGTCCCAATGTCGCATTCGATGTCTTCGCCCTCTGCTTCAAGGCCGGGAGCGCCTGTGTGCTCAAGGGCGGCCACCAAGCCGCCGGCACCTGCCGTGCCTCTGTCGAACTAATCCGCGCTGTCCTGGCCGACCATGGCATCGACCCCGACGCCGCCGTGATGCTCGAGGGGCACGAGGCCACCGACACGCTGCTGCACGCCCGCGGCCTGGTCGACCTGATCATCCCTCGCGGCAGCCGCCGCCTGATCGACTACGTCCGCGACAACGCCCGTGTGCCCGTCATCGAGACCGGCGCGGGCGTCTGCCACACCTACTTCCACTCCTCCGGCGACATAGCTACATGCCGCGACATTGTCCTCAACGCCAAGACCCGGCGCGTGAGCGTGTGCAACGCGCTCGACTGCCTCATCGTCGACCGCAGCCGGTTGGCTGTCCTACCCGCAGTATGCTTTCCCCTGGCCGACAAGGGGGTCGAGATCCACGCCGACGCCGAGGCATTCGCCGCCCTCGACGGCTCCTATCCCCGCCTTGTGCCGGCATCCGAGGGCGACTTCGGCCGCGAATGGCTCGACTATAAGCTCACCGTCCGTACTGTCGCCGACATCGGCGAGGCACTCGACTTCATCGGTCGCTACGGATCGCACCACAGCGAATGCATCGTGGCCGAGAATGCCGACGCCAGCCGACTCTTCCTGAGTGAGGTCGACGCGGCATGCGTCTACGCCAACGTGTCGACGGCATTCACCGACGGCGGACAGTTCGGCTTCGGCGCCGAGATCGGCATCTCCACCCAGAAGCTCCACGCCCGCGGCCCGATGGCTCTCCCCGAACTCACCACCTACAAATACCTCATCACCGGATCAGGCCAGACGCGCAGCTGATCCCTTCACATTGTATCCGAAGCTATGGAACACCCCGAAAACGACTCGCAATACACCGGCCTGACCGTCAACAGCGGCGTCAGTCAGCCTCCGATCGTGAACCCCTACCTGCAGCGCCGCGGCCGCCGCAAGCCTCTGCCCGAGAGCGGCGAGCTGGTCGAAGGCATACTGAAGGGCGACATCACCATGCTGTCGCGCGCCGTCACGCTGGTCGAGTCCACAGCCCCCGACCACTATGCCCGCGCCCAGGAAGTCATCGAGAAGTGCCTGCCCTACTCGGGCCGTTCGCGCCGTATCGGCCTCACGGGCGTCCCCGGAGCCGGCAAGAGCACCTCGATCGACGTCTTCGGGCTGCACGTGCTCCGCCGACCGGGCTCGAAGCTCGCCGTGCTGGCCATCGATCCATCCAGCGAGATAACCCGCGGCTCAATCCTCGGCGACAAGACCCGCATGGAGCGCCTGGCCGTCAGCGAAAACGCTTTCATCCGCCCCAGCCCGTCGGCTGGCAGTCTCGGCGGAGTGGCGCGCAAGACCCGCGAGACAATCGTCCTCTGCGAGGCTGCCGGATACGACAACATTTTCGTCGAGACCGTCGGCGTCGGTCAGAGCGAGACGGCAGTCCACTCCATGGTCGACTTCTTCCTGCTCATACAGCTCGCCGGCACCGGCGACGAGCTCCAGGGCATCAAGCGCGGCATCATGGAGATGGCCGACGGCATCGTCATCAACAAGGCCGACGGCGACAACATCCACCGCGCTCAGCTCGCCCAGGCCCAGTTCCGCAGCGCCCTGCAGCTCTTCCCGCCCGCCGCTTCGGGATGGAAGCCCGAAGTGCTCTGCTATTCGGGCTACTACGAGCTGGGTATCGACGAGGTATGGGACATGATCGACCGCTATTTCGCCTTCGTGACCGAAAACGGCTACTTCGAACGCCGGCGTCGCCAGCAGGCCCGCTACTGGATGTACGAGACAATCGACGAACAGCTCAAATCCAATTTCTACAACGACCCGGACATCGCCGCCATGCTCGTAAGGCTCGACCGCGACGTCGAGAACAACCGCCGCAGCTCCTTCCTGGCTGCCCGCGACGTACTTCAACGTTATTTCAGCTCTCAGAATGAAAAATAAAGCAAAATCACTCATAAACAGGCTCGCGGCCGCTACCATTCTCCTGCTGGTGGCCGTGGCGCTTCCCTCTGCCGCAAAAAAGGACATCCTGACATTCGCCGAGAAGTCGTTCGACTTCGGCACCGTCACGGAGTCGTCCGCTCCGGTCGTGCATGAATTCGTATTCACCAACACTTCCGACGAACCCGTCGCCGTGCTGAGCGTGTCGACCGGCTGCGGATGCACCCGCCCGGTCTACCCCGTCGAGCCCGTCGCTCCGGGCCGCACCGGCGTCATCAAGATCACCTTTACACCCAAGGGGCAGGTCGGCTCTGTCAACAAGGATATCAAGGTGCGCTACCGTGGCGCAAAGGCTCGGTCGTCGCAGCGCGTCACCCTGCGCCTCCGCGGAAAGGTCACCCCCGACAGATGACACGTATATATACCTAATGTGGAGATGCCTCCCGGCGTCTCCACATCAGATAATAAACCAATCATTATCACATTTCTTGCAATGGAAAAAGTAATTTTGCTATGTACTATTACAACACGGTCCGCACCGATTGGTTCGGGAAGCGGTAAAAATTAGTGTTTATTTAACGCTTGTTAACTGTAATGTGTAGCAAAATTACTCAATAGAGGCATTAACTTTGCAAAGTCAACGAAAAACAAAGCTCTGACGCACAAAATTTAACGGTTAAAGAATCTCTAAAAACGTAAAAACGATATGGCAACAGAAAAAAAGACTAAAAAAGGCGCCGTCGCCGACCCCATGGCCGCCAAGCGCGAGGCCCTCGCCCAGGCTCTGGGCAAAATCGAAAAGGACTTCGGCCGCGGGGCCGTCATGAAACTCGGCGACGATTCCATCGAGGACATCGAAGTCATCCCCACCGGCTCCGTCGGACTCAACTACGCCCTCGGCGTCGGAGGCTATCCCCGCGGGCGTATCATTGAGATCTACGGCCCCGAATCGTCGGGCAAGACAACACTGGCCATCCACGCCATCGCCGAGGCTCAGAAGATGGGCGGCATCGCAGCCATCATCGACGCTGAGCACGCTTTCGACCGCTTCTACGCACAGTCGCTCGGCGTCGACATCGACAACCTGCTCATGGCACAGCCCGACAACGGCGAACAGGCCCTCGAGATCGCCGAGCAGCTCATCCGCTCGTCGGCCATCGACATTCTGGTCATCGACTCCGTCGCTGCACTTACGCCCAAGAACGAGATCGAGGGCGAGATGGGCGACCGCAACGTCGGCCTCCAGGCCCGCCTCATGTCGCAGGCCATGCGCAAGCTCACCGGCGCAATCGCCCGCACCAACACCTGCTGCATCTTCATCAACCAGCTGCGCGAGAAGATTGGCGTCATGTTCGGCCCCGCTGAGACCACTACCGGCGGCAACGCCCTGAAGTTCTACTCATCCGTCCGACTCGACATCCGCTCGCGCGCCTCGATCAAGAACGGCGAGGAAGTCCTCGGCCGACGCGCGCTCGTCAAGGTTGTCAAGAACAAGGTGGCTCCTCCCTTCAAGCGCGCCGAATTCGACATCATGTTCGGCGAGGGCATCTCGCAGACAGGCGAGCTCGTGGACCTCGGCGTCGAGTACGGCATCATCGCCAAGAGCGGCGCATGGTTCAGCTACAACGGCAGCAAGCTCGCCCAGGGCCGCGAAGCCGCCAAGCTCGTCCTGGCCGACAATCCCGAACTCTTCGAGGAGATCGCCGCCAAGATCACCGAGGCCATGAAGTCCACCGAGCGCACTCCGCGTCTGAAGACTCCGCGCAAGGCCGCCGGCGCCGAGGCTCCCGCTGCCGAAGCACCCGCTGACCCCGCGGCTGCCACAGACCTCGACGACGACCTCGCCGACGATCCCTTCTCGATCGAGGAGGATCTATGATCCCCGCTTACGACGATATCTTCCGGCGCACGCGCCTGCTGTGCGGCGACGAAATGATGGCGGCCATGCGGCACCGTGTCGCAGTGGCCGTCATCGGCGTCGGCGGCGTCGGCTCCTGGTGTGCCGAGGCCCTGGTCCGCACCGGTATCGGCCGCATCACCCTCGTCGACAGCGACCTCGTCGACGTGTCAAACATCAACCGCCAGCTGCCGGCCACCCTCACTACCGTCGGGCGGCCTAAGGTCGACGTCCTCGCCCGGCGTCTGGCCGATATCAACCCCGAGCTGCAGGTTACGGCAGTTTGCGGGCGCTACGACGCCGACACGGCTCCGGACTTCGATCTCGATGCCTTCGACTACGTCATCGACGCCATCGACGACTTGCCCTCCAAGGCCCTGCTGATCCTCAATGCCTGCCGCTCGCGCGCGCGGCTCTACTCGTCGATGGGTGCCGCGCGCAAGCTCGACCCGGGCCGCATCGCCGTGGCCGAGTTCTGGAAGGTGACGGGCTGTCCGCTGGCACGCGCCCTGCGCAACCGCTTCAAGAAGACGGGCGTCCGTCCGTCGCGCAAATTCAAGTGCGTCTACTCGCCCGAGACCGTCGCCCACCGGGCCGACGGCCCCGCCGGCGTCAACGGCACCTTCATGCACACCACCGCCATCTTCGGCCTCACCCTCGCCTCCCTGGTCGTCAGCGATATTTACGATAAGTATGGAAAATAACTACAGCTGTAAAAGCCTGCGGAGCAGGCGGTACGGTTCTTAACCCGGGGTGAGACGGAACCTAAAATACCATCATACTTGTAGGGATGCACGCTCGTGCATCCGCTCACACTCAACGTTTTGAGATCGGATGCTCCAGGGAGCATCCCTACATGTGTGGGGTTATGCAACAGCCCCCACTAAATCTAATATGACAGATGATTAACTTCAAAAATATTTGGCAACGTATTTTTCCGGCGGGGCTGTGGACACGTCGCTTCGCGGTGGCGGGCGCCGGCGCTTTCGCCACTGTGCTGTGGTTCGACATCGACTGGAGTATGGCGACATCGTTCCGAGGCATGAGCTCCGTATGCGCGTATCTCTACGCCGGTGCGCTTGCCCTGCTGCTTGCGCTTCCGGCCGCCTTCTGCCGCCCGCGGTGGCCGATGGCCTTGCTTCTGGCGCTGTTCGACTGCCTCTGCGTGGCCAATCTGATGTACGTCCGCACGTATTTCATGCCAATACCTCCGGCGAGCTACCTGCTGGTGTCCAACGTGGCCGAATTCGGCGAATCCATCCGCCATTCGCTCCGTGCCGCCGACGCCCTGTTCATCGTCATCACCGCCGTCACTGTCTGGCTCATGGGCCGCGGCCCCCTGCCCCCGGGGCGTCGGGCCTACTGGCCCACGCTCGGCGCTTTCGTGGCGCTCTGCATCGTCGTGCCGCTCCATCGCGGCGGTACTTTCGCATTTTTCGAGCACCTGAAGGGCGAATGTTACTACCGTTCGACCACGCCTGTGGTCTTCACGCTGCCGGTCAGCATCCTGGCCGACGCGCTCGAAAGCAACCGCCCCGTCGGCGAGCCCGAGAAGGCTGCCGCCCGGCGCTGGCTCGCCGAGTCCGACAGCCTCCGGCGCACCATGCTCGCCGATACCGTCAGCCGCCGCTATATTCCCCGCAACCTGGTCCTGATCATCGTCGAATCGCTCGAAGCGTGGCCCGTAGGCGCCCGGGTCGAAGGTCGGGAGATCACGCCGCGGCTCAATGCTCTGCTCGCCGACACCGCCACCACATGGATGGCGCGCCGCGTCCTCTCGCAGGTAGGCCCCGGCCGAAGTGCCGACGGACAGCTGCTCATGACAGTCGGGCTTCATCCCACCACCGACTATGTCTATTCCATGCGCTTCCCCGACCACACATATCCGCATCTGCGCCGGGCTCTTGCCGCGCACCGCGGCGCGAAGTCGTACTTTCTGATCGGCGACCGCCCTACCACCTGGAACCAGGCTCCCATGATGCGTCAGTACGGTTTCGACGTCACCCGGTTCCGCGATGACTGGGACTGCTCCGAGTGGCTCGGCCACAAGGGCATGCCTTCCGACGGCAGCTTCCTGCGGCAGGCGGCCGCGAAGATGGAGCGTGGCGAGCTATGGCCCGTCGGAGAGACGGCTTTCGTCGAGACTGTCACTTATTCAAGTCATTTTCCATTCCAGATTCCGGCCAGCTTCGTCACACTCGATCTCAAGGCCGACTATCCCGACCGCCTCGACGATTATATCGAGGTCATAGGCTACGTCGACCGCTCTCTGGGCGACTATATCGACTACCTGCGCGGGCGCCCCGACGCCGATTCCACCATGATCGTGGTTGTCGGCGACCACGAGGCTCTCGCCTCCATGCGCGACGGCATGCGCCGCCACTCGGCCGCCATTGCCGCCCTGGTCGACGCCGAACCCTACGTGCCGATGATCGTGATCAACTCGCCTGTGGCCGGCCGTCGCGCCGATGTTATGGGCCAGGTCGACGTTTATTCCACCGTGCTCGACCTTATGGGGCTCTGGGGCGAGCCCGACGTCTTCCCCGGCATGGGCTACTCGGCCCTGCGTCCCCGCGCGCCGCGATGGGCCGTCGACAACACCGGCTATGTGGCCGGCGACACCGTCGGCGCCGACCCGGCTCTGCTCCGCTCTGTCCTCGCGGCTCCCCGGGCTTCGTCGGCCATCATCCGCGCCGACATGCTGCGCGGTCAGTGACATCCTCCGCTTGGCCGTGTCGGAAAAAATCCGTAACTTTGCCGCAGTTAAAAACGTAAAACAACAGAGTTTCCATGGAACTGACCACCCTGACCGCCATCTCGCCTGTCGACGGCCGCTACCGCTCGAAATGCGAGTCGCTTGCTCCTTATTTCTCGGAATTCGGACTCATACGCTACCGTGTGGAAGTCGAGATCAAGTATTTTACGGCGCTGGCGCGGATTCCCCTGCCGGCGCTCGCTTCAGTCGGCGAAGGCCCCCTCAGGGCCCTTGAAGCCGTATATACCGACTTTTCGGAGGCCGATGCGCTCGAAATCAAGGAGATCGAAAAAACGACCAATCACGACGTCAAGGCCGTGGAATACTTCATCAAGCGCCGTTTCGATGAAATGGGCCTCGGCGCATACAAGGAATACATCCATTTCGGCCTTACATCGCAGGACATCAACAACACTGCCGTGCCTATGTCCATAGCCGATGCGCTGCACAAGGTCTATCTGCCTGCCGCCGAGACACTTGTCGAGACTCTCGACGGCCTCTCCGCACAGTGGGCCGACATACCCATGCTCGCCCACACCCACGGACAGCCCGCCTCGCCCACGCGCCTGGGCAAGGAAATCGCCGTCTATGTCTACCGCCTTCGCGAGCAGCTCGCTTCGGTGCGCAAGGCACGCATTTCGGGCAAGTTCGGTGGCGCCACCGGCAATTTCAACGCACACAACGCTGCCTTCCCCGACATCGACTGGCGAGCATTCGCCGAGGCTTTCCTGCGCGACGATCTCGGCATCGAGCGCGAGATGTTCACTACCCAGATATCAAACTACGACAATCTGGCCGCCCTGCTCGACGCGCTGCGCCGCGTCAACACCATCCTGATGGACCTCGACCGCGACATGTGGATGTACATCTCGATGAATTACTTCAAGCAGCGCATCAAGGAAGGCGAGGTAGGCTCGTCGGCCATGCCGCACAAGGTCAATCCCATCGATTTCGAAAATTCCGAGGGCAACATCGGCATCGCCGACGCCCTCCTGCAGCATCTGGCCTCGAAGCTTCCCGTCTCGCGCCTGCAGCGCGACCTGACCGACTCGACCGTCCTGCGCAATATCGGTGTGCCACTGGCTCACACGCTCATAGCCATGGCGTCGACCGCCAAAGGTCTGTCGAAACTGCTGCTCAACCGCGACGCCATCGACGCCGACCTCGACAATGCATGGGCCGTCGTGGCCGAAGGCATCCAGACTATCCTGCGCCGCGAGGGATACCCCAATCCCTACGAGACCCTCAAACATCTGACGCGCACCAACTCACGCATCACCGCCGGGACAATCGCCGACTTCATCGACACGCTCGACGTCGATGCCTCCGTCAAGGCCGAGCTCCGCGCCCTCTCCCCCTCTACCTACACCGGCATCTAAAAGCCGCGTGATTCGCGCCTGGCGCGGCTCATGGCCTCCTTGATGCCGCCTTCGGCTACAAATCTCGCTTCGAGTATTTTCAATACTTTCGCCAGCATTGCGTCGATCTGATATATCAGGGTCAGCATGATGTTGGCGACTGTTTCATTGGAGCGGGCCTCACATTTTTCGACGAATTCACGCGGATCATAATGATTCTGACTGTAACCGCGCACCCTTTCGGTACGCGGATCGTCAACTGCCCATATTTCATTCTTGTGCTGCCGCAGATAGTCGGCATAGTCCTCGCGCAGCTCCCTTACCGAGCCGCGCGCCATGCCGAGCAGTTTGATGCACATCTCGGCCGATACGGTGCCGTCACTCACACCCTCCACGATATTCTGCTTGCACGAGCGGGCTGCCTGACGCATCTGATCGATAGTACGCGATCCATGCGGGAGAGCCCTGTTGATAAACAACTCGGTCACATCGCAGATAATGACAGACTTCTTATAAATGCTCCAATCGGTATAGTCACCGGCGATTTTCAGGAAGCCCATGACAGAGTGGATTTAAGTGATGATTGATGGATGTAACTTATGTAGCTGATGTTATTTATGTAACGGATGTGTTTGATGTTTATTATACCAAGGGAACATAAATTACATAAAAAACATCCGTAACATCAGAAACATCAATTACATCAATCACATCCGAGACATCAATCACATCTGCTGCGGCGCGGAAGGAGGGCGGCGGCGAGCTTGGCCAGCAGGAACACTCCGGCCATGATCAGCACGATGACCGCGGAGCAGGGCACGTCGATGACGGCGCCGAGCAGCAGCCCGGCCAGCGACGTCACAAGGGCGACCGCCAGGGCGGCGACCATCGTGGTGGAGTAGCGGCGGCAGAAGACTTCGGCCGTCATCATCGGCAGCGACAGCATCGACATCAGCAGCATGATGCCTACCAGACGGATTGTCAGCACGATGCCGACGGCTACAAAGACGGTCATCGTGTAGGTGATCAGTCGCACCGGCAGACCGATCACCCGGGCGAAGTCACGGTCGAACGCGCAGGCCACGATCTGGCGGTACCGCCAGGCGAAGAAGGCTATCAGCAGCGCCGTGTACGCTCCGAAGATCCACAGATCAGATGAAGTGATGGTGAGGATGTTGCCGAACAGGAAGGCATTCAGTTCGGGTACGTAGCCCGGCGTCAGGAAGATGAACAGCACGCCCACGGCCATGCCTATGGCCCACACCACCGCTATGGCCGAGTCCTCGCGCAGCCTGAAGCGCGACGACATCCATTCGACGCCCATCGACGACGCTATTGCGAACACGGCCGCCATAGCGATCGGATTGATTCCCAGATAGTAGCCCAGCCCCAGGCCCCCGAAGCAGGCATGTGTGATGCCCCCCGAGATGGCTACCAGGCGGCGCGTGATGATGTACGTGCCGATTATGGCCGCGGCCACGCTCAGCAGCGCCACGCCTATGACGGCGTAGACAAAAAACGAATAGTCAAACAGTTGTAGCATTGGCAGATGCGCTGGTTGCGGTACGTCGGGCGCGCTCTTCCGACACGATCAGTAATAATTCGTCGCGGACGTCGGCCGGCAACTCGATGCCGCGCAGCTGCAGCGAGCGGGCCCACGGAGCTATGTCGTCGGGCAGCAGGGTCAGCAGCACGTCGCGGAATTGCTCCGTCTCGGCCGGGGTATAGTCCTCGGGACCGCGCCCGCTGTAGGCGTCGAGCTCCTCGTCGTCGAAATACTCGATGCGGTCCGATACGGCTGCCAGCAGCGAGTCTTTCTCGCAGGTGATGTGCATGCCGCAGCACTGTTCGCCGCCCTGGTCGTCCGGCGGCTCGGGTAAGGCCTTTAAGGTTCCTAAGGTCTTTAGGGACCTTTTCCTGAACCTCCGCTCGTGGAGCCAGAGGATGAGGCCGACGGCCACCAGAGCCAGCAGTATGTAGAGCGCGACGATCATTCCACCTCTTCGAGTCTGAATCCGGCGTCGCGCAGGTCGTCCCAGTAGCCGGGATACGACTTGCCGACCACCTCGCAGTCAGTGATGACGATTCCGGGAGCCCAGACCGCGATCGGTGCCAGGGCCATCGCCAGCCGGTGGTCGCCGTGAGGCGACAGCCGCGGCATTTCGAATACGGGCGTCGTGGCGCCCTCCCAGCCGATGGCGTCCGGTTCTATCTCGAGCACCCAGCCGCATTTTCGCAGCTCCTCCGCCAGGGCCGCCAGGCGGTCCGACTCCTTGATGCGCAGGTTGGCCACGCCGGTGATACGATATGGCGTGTTGATCATGCAGCCGACTACGGCGATCACCGGCACCAGGTCCGGATTGTCCCTGAGGTCCATGTCGAGGCGCGAGAAGAGGTCGGGCGTCGCCGACAGTTCGTCGCCTTCGTCGGTGAATTCGGTGACTACGCCGAAGCGTTCGCCGATTTCGGCCAGCAGCCGGTCGCCCTGCAGGCTGTCGCTGCGCAGCCCGGGCAGCGTGACCCAGCCGGCCGTCACAGCCGCTATCTGATACCAGAACGCGGCGGCGCTCCAGTCTGCCTCCGCCTCGGCCTCGACGGGCCGAAGGGGAGTGTTGGCTACCGTGACTGTGTAGCCTTCGCGGTCAGTCTCGACTCCGCGGGCACGCAGCATGTCCATGGTCATCTTCAGGTAGGGCATCGAGGCTATCTCCCCCCCGAGGGCTATGCGCAGGGGCTTCTCCATGGTCGGAGCTATCATTGCCAGTGCCGAAGCGAACTGCGAACTCGCCGAAGCGTCGAGGTCGACTTCGCCGCCGCTCAGACGGCGTCCGCGGATGGCCACTGGCAGGAAGCCGTCGGCGCCGCGGTATTCGATATCGGCCCCGAGGCGCCGCAGGGCGTCGACCAGCGGCCCGATCGGGCGGCGGCGCAGGCGTTCGCAGCCGTCGACGGTGATGTCCGTACCCGCCGTGGCGGCGTAGAAAGCGGTCATGAACCTGGCCGCGGTGGCCGATGCGCCCATGTCGGCCGTGCCGGTGCGCAGCGCCAGGGCCGCCGCCAGCACGCGGATGTCGTCGCAGTCGGGGATGCGGTCGGGGTCGATCGCTGTCGGGCTCGCCGTCAGCGACGCCAGCACCATGGCGCGGGCTGCCACGCTCTTGCTCAGCGGCAGGCGCGCGACTGTGGTCTCAAGTATCTCTTCGGGAGGAAATATGCGGTAATTCATGATTTCGTTCAGTTGATTACGGAGTCGACCGCCTCGGCCACATGCTCCAGTGCCTGACGCAACACGCAGCGCGGCGTACCCACGTTGAGGCGCATGAAGCCGTTGCCCTGGCTGCCGAACATAGAGCCGTCGTTGAGTGCCAGATGCGCCTTGTCGAGCAGCAGATCCATCAGCTGCTGCTGGTCAAGGCCGAGGGCCGTGAAGTCGAGCCACACCAGGAACGACGCCTCAGGCACTGCACACTTCACCGCAGGTACATTCACCGCCAGGAAGTCGACCACGAAGCGGATATTGTCCTCCACGTAGGCCAGCATCTCGTCGAGCCACCGCTCCCCGTGTGTGTACGCGGCTTCGGCGCCGATCGTCGAGATCATCACCGGCGCGTTGAATTCGTTGACTTCCAGCCACTGGTAGAAGTCGCGGCGCAGGTTGGGATTCTTGATCACCATCCACGAGCTTACGAGGCCGGGGATGTTGAACGTCTTCGACGGCGCTCCCAGCACGATGCCTATGGCGCGCGCGTCGTCGCTTACTTCGGTAAAGGGTATGTGGCGCCGGCCCCCCAGCATCAGGTCGCCGTGGATCTCGTCGCTGACCACTATCGTGCCTGAGCGCCGGCATATCTCGGCTACGCGCGCCAGCGTGGCTTCGTCCCACTGCAGTCCGATCGGGTTGTGGGGATTGCAGAGAATCATCAGGCGCGGACGTTCGCGCTCGACGGTCTCGGCCAGGCCGTCCAGGTCCATCGTGTAGCTGCCGTCGGCCGACCGTAGCAGCGGATTTTCCACTACGAGGCGACCGTTGCCTTCGATGACCATGCGGAAAGGATGATATACCGGCGGCTGGATCACGATCTTGTCGCCACGCGAGGTGAAGTAGTTGACCGCTAAGGCAATGCCCTTGACCACACCCGGTATGAACGACAGATCGTCGCGGCCGATTTCGAAGCCGTGGCGGTGCCTCTGCCAGTCGATGATCGACTGCCAGTAGCTGTCAGGGGCGGCCGAATAGCCCAGCACGGGGTGGTCGAGGCGGTGGCGCAGCGCGTCCACTATGTCGGGACATACTGCGAAATCGAGATCGGCGATCCACAGAGGCGTTACGTCGTGGCGCCCGAACATTGCGTCGAGGCCGTCCAGTTTGGTGCAGCAGGTGCCGTGGCGGTCAATGACGGTGTCGAAGTCGTAGGTGTGATTCATCGGTAGTCTTTTAGATTTTCTGCAAAGATAATAAGAAAACCGGTAAGAACCAAAAACAATGGTATGGCCCTAATGGAGTGAAGGCGTCCGGGAATGGAGTGAAGGTGTCCCCGCCTTCACACTCGGTAGCATGGGTACTGTGAAGACGGGGACGTCTTCACTCCATTATTTTTTTCAATTTATATTTGCAGTTTAAAATATTTATTGTAACTTTGCATCGAATTCCTATCCAAAGCTATAACAGCTAAAACAGCTAAAATAGCTATACCTTTAATTATTAAATCTTTAATCTATTACTATGAAAACACTGAAAATCTCAGAGATGGCGCCCCGTGGCGTTGCAGCCGGCGACACTCGTGTGCTCCGCTGCACCAATCTTAGGCCGGTCGAAGGCGCGGCGGCCTTGCGGCCCGAGGGGGAGCCGCTCGCGCTGGCCTCGGGCGGACGCATGCCGCTGGCTGTCTGCGAATCCGGTGGCGGGAAGATCACCGTCTGGGCCCGGGGCAGCGAGCTGGCGCTGATGCGCAACGGCCTGGCGACGGCTGCGGTCGACACCGGGTCCGCGCAGATGTCGGCCTTGGCCGACGGCGATCGTCTGCATGTGTTCACGCCACGCAAACACCTTATCTACCGCGTTACTCCCGATTCGATCACTCCCGAAAAGCCGCCGAGGGCGGCTGTGCGGTTTGCGACTGTGCCCGACTCGTCGCTGGCAGCCGACGTTGGCGCCGTCAGGCTCTCGCGTGAGTATTTCGACGGCGACGCGCTCCTCGACGAGGACCGTCGGCGACTCGACGCGCAGCTGACCGCGACGCTCGAGGCCCTCGACCGCTCGGCGCGGGCCTCGGGTCTGTGGTGGATGCCGGCGCTGATGGCCGTGCGTCTGCGCGACAGCAGCGGCCGCACCGTCATGACCTCGCCCCCGATGCTGGTCGGCGCGGCGGACGGTGCGTGCTGCGACGGCTCGCTCGGCCTCGAATCGGCCAACGGCCGCACTACGCAGCCGACAGCCATGGCCGCGTCGGCCTGGCGCGTGAAGGCCGCGGTGGAGTCGCAGGCCGACTGCGACCTGATGGTCGAGGTCCTGGCCACGCCCATGCTGCAGCGCTGCGACACGACGGCGCGGGCCG
>CAJJQT010000011.1 GCA_905193995.1 uncultured Porphyromonadaceae bacterium
CCCTTGCGCCCAATATTGCCAGAGAACCGGCTTGCCGAACTTAAGATTTTTGTCATTTGTCTTAAGCGGATTTGTATACGAATCGCATGCCTCGACCAATGGTTTTAGCCGGGACGCGATCCGGGCATGTTTATGCTCAATTTTTTCTCTGCGGATTCTTGACCATAAATTCAGAGGGACGATCTGAGAGAGGGTCTTGTTGAAAATCATTTTTTCGCCGGTGCGTCCTTTACAATAAATACCGTCAGAAATGCCATGCTTGTCTGGCAAGAGTCCTATCATTCCAAAGCCTTTTTAAGAAAAGCGCGTGACGATTCTATGAAAGGCTCAAGTTGTTTCTGAACTGTACTGAAATCATGAGCCATAACAGAATCCGGCATTTCCGTACAGCTTTCGAGGCTTGTCAATTTCAGGAGATGCGATATACGACTGTCCGCCATCCCATTGTGTGCATAAAAAGGTTTGGCGAAGATGAGTGAAAACGCGACGGCGTGGAACGACCCGCAGAATACATATCTCGAGTATTTTATAAGATTGAGGAATTCTGTCGGGCCAACTGCCGTGAAGTATTCGAAATGAGGATTCCGACACCATTCTTTATGGCCGTCCGGCAAAGTACATATTACTTTTTCACCCGTTTTTTCAGCAAAATCAGCGGCTTTTCTATACAGATCTCTGTAATCTTCATACCACGGGGTGTATAATAAGATGTAATTTCCATTAATGAGAGGCTTCTCACCGGCTAAACATGACCACCGTGAACGAGATAGTAAAAGTGTGGGATCAATTGTGACAATTGGTCGCTTTCCCGTTATCTGTGCAATTCTATTTGCTGTTCCGGGCTCGCGGACCGATATGGAGTTGTAGCGCGAAAGACTTCCGGTTATGAATTCGTGAAAATTATCTTTTATTTCGATGTCCGGTATCGGCCCCATGCTTGGAGCATAGGAAATGCGTCTACCTTTAGTAACAAAATCAAGATAGTAAACTGTTGAGAAATCTCCACAATTCGTATTCCATATCTGGTCGCTGCCTGATATATAGCAGTCGAAATCGAACTGTTCGCTGTCGAGCTCGGCTTTCGTACGGTATTCTTTCGGTGTTAGCTGAAAGTGTTCGCGTATGAATTTCTCGAACAGCTGATGTTTGAGTATGTCCTTGACGGTCAGCAGAGGATGCCGGATAAAATTCAGATTCTTGACCCACGCCTTTTTCAGGAAAAGCGGGTTGTACATCTTTTTTTGCTTGGCTGTCCGAAAATTGATTATCTCGCATTCGTGGCCGAGGGCGAGTACGGTCTGCTGCAGGGCGTAGGCCTGCAGCATGGAGCCGTAGTTGTGAGATGCGTGAAATGTTATGATACCGACTTTCATCGAGTTTCTACTTTCAGGCGCTTAAATATTTTCAGTCGGATAAGCTTTGGCCGCACGGCGTTGATGATGAATCGGCGCTCGCTGCCGGTCAGGCCGACGGTATAGCAGATAAGTGTGACGGACATCATGCCCACGGCAACGCTTACTGCCAGACGGAGAAGCCCCTCTTGCATATTCATGATGACAAATATGACCGGAATTGCCGAAAGCAGGCTTACGAGTACGATCGGACCAATGACAGTCCGGAGATAGTTGCGTATGGAGAGGCCGAGCATATTGCGGCAGAATATGATGCGGGATGCATTGCCCAGCAGCATGAACACGATCGAGACAACAAGCGGGGTAGCTATGTGGAAGCCTGCCCGAAGAAGCATGTATGCAACCGGGATGTTGAACAGAAGTATCGTACCGACCGTTATCTGGTACCATTTGATGCGGCCCGTCGCAAGAAGCGCGGTTATCATCGGGCCGGCAAGCGTGTCAAGCAGACTCTCGATTATCACCAGACGTGTGAACAGAACGGCCATCGGCGGTACTTCCACGAGCCACAGCTCGAGGATGGTGTCGATCTCTGCCAGAACCGGCAGCGAGAGTATCAGCATCAGGAAGTATGAGATCTTCGAGCTTTTGCAAAGCAGACTGCAGGCGGCTGCGTTATTTCCCGAGGCGTAGTTTTTTGTAATCTGAGGGTTGACCGCGGTCTGGAAGCCGCCTATCAGACTGCGGATTGCCCCGGTGACCTGTCCCGAGACGCCGCGGGCGGCGTTGAACACAGGGCCGCCGAAGATGTTGAGCAGGATGCTCGCGCCCTGGTCCTTGGCCGTCCAGGCAACGGTGCCGAACATGTTCCATCCGGTGAACCCGAGCATGGATCGGAAGAGTTTCCCGTCCCAAACGTGCCGCCGTATCCTGCAATTGTCGAACCGCCGGATACAGTACCAGCGGTATATGAGCGAGACGGCCAGCTGCAGCGTGAAGAATGCGAAGCCCCACACGGCCAGGCGGTCGTAGGGGTAGATCAGAAGCGTCAGCACTATGGCCAGGCGTGCGAAAGTCTCTCCGAGGCCCACGTATGCGTAGATGTGCATGTGCTCATGCGACACGATTGCGGCATTATACGGGGTCTGGACTATGCCCAACAGGGCCGACAGCACCGTGGCCTGATATATCCAGTTGGCGGCGCCGATGCGGGCTTCAGGGATATTGAGATGGGTGTTGACAAACCACAGTCCGACAGTCTCGGCTGCTATCAGTACTATGCCGGCAATGAACAGGTGGACTTTTACAGACATGTTGAACACGCGGTTGAAGTCGCCGCCGCCGTCGCGCCCGAGCTCGTAGGTCAGGAAGCGCTGGGTCGCCACGGACATCGAACCATTGATGAATGCCATCAGGGCTATTATGCCGCCGACTACATTCAGTATGCCGAAATCCTCGACTCCGAGTGCCTCCAGAATTTTCCTCGACGTGTACAGCGACACCGCCATCGAGATGAAAGTCCTGATGTAGAGGTACAGGGTGTTTTTGGCTATCCTTTTGCTGTCGGTAGCTGTCATCCTATGAATTTACGTTTTATCATTCTCGCAAGTGTGACCGCTTTGCTGTCGAGTATACATGCGGCTACAGCCGCACGTAGCGGCAGTCCGGGATACAAGATTCGGAATAATTTTGCCTTGTATGTTTCTTTGACCGGATGCCGCAACTGGTCGTTGCCGCTGACCGCTTCCTGCACGGGCCTGGAATGTATTTCAAGTTCGGGAGTAATCGCCTCAAGCAACCGCTGCCCCTTCGGAGTGGAAACGAGCACAGCCGATATTCCGTCGCGGGCCTGTTCGGGCAGATTTTCGGGCTCTTTTATTCCCCAGAAATCACCGATCGTGATGTCGCCGGCTCGCTTATCGCCGGCATACGGACACCGGTAGCACGACGGCCGAAATGAGAATCCTTTATAGAACACCCTGAAGTAAGGCACAGACCATACGGAACCAGAGAATGCCTTTCTGTCGGGGTATGTTAGCTTCAGTCGGTATTCATTGCCGTCTCTGAAAGAAACGGATTCGGGCATCTGGCGGCTGATCGAGCGGAACTGCTCGTTGAGCATCTTCTGCGACGGAACGCCGTGGCAGATAAGATCGGCTGTATACAGGTTTTCAGGATATTTCCGGTAGATATTCCTTACGGCCGATACCTGACAGGGGGTGCCTATGAACAGAACTTCACGACCTCTTTTTATATCCTCCTTAATTAGCCGGTAGACTCCCCGTGTGTCGCTTTGGACATACTTGGAGCCCTGTAGTTCGGCAAGGCTTTCGATATCTTCGACCCGTATGTGGCGGATATGGGTCGGATCTGCCGCCGAGCAGCCGTATACCACCCCGCCGCGTCCGATGACGGATTTTGCAAGAACATATCCTAAGCCTCCCGACGAACTTTTCCGATGTGTGTGCTGATCATTGGCCCACGCCGCGAAGCAGTTGCCGGCCTCCCGGGTGGCTGCATTGCCCGGTATGATCGGACAGACCCGCTCGCATGCTCCGCAGCCGATGCAGGCCGCTGCGTCGATCGACGGATAGATGAAGCCTGCGGCGTCGTGTCGGTATTCTATGCAATGTGCCGGGCAGACGTCCGCGCAGGCCGCGCAGCCCGAGCATTGGTATTTATTATTGATTTTGAGCATTGTTTCAGCGGCTTGGACGTAGGACCGGTCAGTCGGCGTAGCGGATGAATTCGGGCTGAACTTCGACGGCGGCGGCGATGAAGTCGGGGATTTCGACTATGAGGCGCTTCTTGCGGGATCCGCGCAGCGACAGCAGGCGTCCGCTGTAGCCGTCGAACGGACCGCCGACGACGCTGATCTCCTTGCCGTACATTTCGGGCGTGATTTCTTCAAGGCTGTAGTAGCGGACGTTGTCGGAGAGGCTGACAGCCTCGATAAATCGTTCCATGTCGGCGTCGCGCACGCTCATGGGCTCGCTGATGCTTTGGCCGCGGCGGTAGCGGAACTGCAGCGACGGGATGATGTCAAGGGCGGCGCCGAGGCTTTCCTTGTCGGAGCGGACGAACAGCAGGTCGGCTATGACGGGTACCTGCCGGCGGACACGCCTGGCGCCGCGGACGACGATCTCCCAGCGCAGCGGCGTGAAGACTTCGAAGCCGCGGGCGGCCAGTTCGGCGTATCCGGGCGTGTTCGAATTGCGGCGCCTGAGATCGCGCAGCACGTACCATTTCACCTGGTTCAGGACAGCCATTTTTTATCTCGCAGCAATTCTCCAACTCCTGCCCGAGCTTATAATATTAAGTAAGTCAAGCAGTTAGGAAGATGTGTTGAAAAGTTGGGAGCGAACTCCCTGTATGTCGGGACGGCTGTTGTCGCATCTGGAAATACGGTCGCAGCCGCAGGAAATCTATTTTTAGTCGTAGCTCGTTAAAGTTGTTCTGGGTTTCTTAAGTTTTGGTTTACTATTATTGCAAGGAATTGATACAGTGGCTGTTTTATTTTAGAGGTATGCGGCAGCGCTGCCGGCATCATATGCGGACGCCGGCACCGGATGCGTAGGGCAAATATGTAGTCTCTGATTTGTGTACCCGTCCGAACACGACACACGGGCGGGCCGGAAGGCGGCCTGCGGGGCGTTTTGTTCAGCGAATGCATAGCTCGGAGCCATAATTTCTAACAAACCCTACGGCTCCTTTCGGGAATTTAAAATGGTTGAAACTGAATAGCTCCGTATGTGGCCTAAACAGAAGCGTGAAGCCGATTGTTGCCCGCTCCACTATTCGAGGCCTTCGCATTGCCCAGTCAATTAAAACGAGCAACGCTGACCCCACGCCGTATGTATGTCGTATCGCGGTCATCGGATGACCGCGGCTACTTTACATACCCATGAGCATCACCGTTGCATGGTTCTGATTGACTCTGAAAGTTGCGAAGTTTCGAATAGTCAGATACCAAGCGCCAATAACGCTTTTTTCAAAATGTCGCTGCCAAGGCCTTTCGGGCATTGGCGGTTCCCGAACCCGCCCTTCCGCCGGCGCAGGGACTCTCTCTTGAGCCTTTCACCGGACTCGGCGTAGGGGTTCAGTCTGCAAATATTTGATTTACCGCACAAAAGGCATTAAGACAAAGCTGGAATTTTCCTCTATATATCTATGAGCCGATCATACAAGGATAGACTGCATATTTGCATATGCAAATTTAGGGATAAAATCCAATACTGACAAAATTGTAAAGCAATTATTTTCCAAAATTAACTCTTGACAAACAATTTTTCCGAAAATCGTGCTTTTTCCCATCCCGACGCCAACTGTCCCTCGTACGCCGCACTGCGGATTTTGGAGGGCCTCCGGGTGGTGAAAGGCCGTTAAGATATGCTATTCGGAAGACTGTTTTGTGAAAAAAGTGAAAAAATATGGCTCAAATCCGTTTTTTTGCGCTATCTTTGCATTTACTATTGGCCCAGCGCTTATATGAGAGTAAAAATACATCACGAAGGAACGAACATTCTGATCATCGGCTTGATCCTGCTGGTGGCTGTCAATGTGCCTCTGTGGCTGTATGTTAGCGCCAAGGCTATTCCTGTCGCCGTCACCGCCGTCACTGTATTTCTCTACCTCCTGGCCGTGAATTTCTTCCGCTCGCCCCGCCGCCACTTTACGGGCGACGCATCCCGCGCCGTAGTATCGAGCGTCGACGGCAAGGTTGTGGCGCTTGAGGAGGTATACGAATCGGAGGTACTCAAATGCCGCTGTATCCAGCTTTCGGTGTTCATGAGCATTCTCAATGTCCATGCCAACTGGTATCCGGTCAATGGCAAAGTGACTTTCGTTGCCCATCAGCCGGGGCGCTTCCTGTCGGCCTATCTTCCCAAGGCCAGCACCGAAAACGAGCGATCGACCATCCTGATCCGCACTCCCGAGGGCCAGGACGTGCTCGTGCGGCAGATCGCCGGCGCCGTCGCCCGCCGCGTCGTCACCTACGCCGAGCCCGGCGACGAGGCCCGCATCGACGAGCATCTGGGATTTATCAAATTCGGCTCGCGAGTCGATATCTTCCTCCCGCTCGGCACCGAAATATTCGTCCATATCGGCGACAAGACAGTAGGCGGCATCACCGAAGTCGGGCGGCTCCGCCCCGACAAAACATAAACACAGGCTAAAGCGTTAATCAGACACTATGGCTAACAGAATCACATCCTTCATTCCGAACCTTCTCACGCTCTGCAACCTCCTTTCGGGTTGCATCGCTATATATATGTCGTTCCACCAGGCCGACACTTTCGGCCCTCTCACGGGCCTGCAGTGGGCATGGATATGGATCGGCGCGGCGGCTCTCTTCGATTTCTGCGACGGCGCCTCCGCGCGCGGGCTGCATGCCTACAGCGAGATCGGCGGCCAGCTTGACTCGCTCTCCGACCTCGTCAGTTTCGGCGTGGCTCCGGCCATGATGATGCTCAACTTCACGGTGCCCGTATCGCAGATCCGGTGGCTGTGCTTCGCCGCCCTCATCATACCGGCCTGCGGCGCTTACCGCCTGGCCAAATTCAACTGCGACACGACTCAGACCACTTCATTCCGAGGTCTGCCCATACCGGCCAACGCCATCTTCTGGATCGGCATGTGCGGCTGGATACAGCGCTACGCCTATCCGGGCACGATGGTCATGGCGGTGCTTTACGCCCTGCTGGGCTGGCTTATGGTCTGCAACGTGCGCATGTTCTCGCTGAAATTCAAGAACTTCGGCTGGCACGAAAATTTCCGCCGTTATGTGCTGCTGGCCGCTACGGCTCTATTCGTCGTCTTTATGGGCATCTCCGGATTCGTCTGGGCCATCGCACTCTACGTCTTTATATCCGTGATGGGCCGCAAGGAGGCCTGATACCGCTGCAATGGGCACATTCCTGCTATTCCTGCTCCTGTTCTTCGTCGTCATACCCCTCATCCGCGGGCTGTGGCAACTCTGGCGTATACGCAGCGCCTACCGTCGCGCGCAGCAGCGCATGAACGACATTTTCAACGGCGCATCCACCGGCAGCCGTCCTACAAACGGCCGTACCCGCAAAGCGCAGCCGTCGCGCAAGGGAAAGAAAATCGATCCCGATGTGGGCGAATATGTCGCTTTCGAGGAAATCCGCACTCAATCTACCTCTACGACCGCCGACGGAGCCGCCCGCACCGACACCAAGACCACCGACACCGTCCGCGTCGAATCCCAGATCGAAGACGCCGACTGGGAAGACCTCTGAACAATTAAGAGTTATAAGTTGGGAATGCATGATGCCCGTTGTGCATTACGCATTGCTCATTGCGCATTTTTCAGAGTGTGACGGTGGTCGTGCAGTACGGGAGTACGGCGCGGCGGTGGGTGACGATGATGAGCGTGGCGTCGGGGCTCAGACGTTTTCGCACACGGGCGAGAAGCTCTCGTTCGGTGTCTGGATCGAGGGCCGAGGTAGGCTCGTCGAGCAGGATGATGCTGCCGCGTTTGAGGAGCCCGCGGGCTATGGCTATGCGCTGTGCCTGCCCCTCGCTGAATCCGGCGCCTCCTTCGAAGCATTGTGTCTCGAGGCCGTCGGGCAGGTCGAGAACGAAGTCGGCCGCCGCGTCGTGCAGCGCTTCGCGCATCATGTCGTCGGTAGCGTCAGGGTCGGCCAGCAGCAGGTTCTCTCGCACGGTGCCGCACACAAGGCTGTTGCCCTGAGGCACGTAGACCATGTTGTGGCGCAGGGCCGCGCGGATTGGCCCTGACACACCGTCGGGGGTGTAGTATTCGGCGCGTCCGCTCTCCGGCTCGACGAGGCCGAGCATCAGGCGCAGCAGCGTGCTCTTGCCGCTTCCGGTCGGGCCGATAACGGCAGTTACGGAGCCCGGGCTGAAATCATGATCGAAATTGCTGATTATGTCCGTATCTCCGTCGGGGTAGCGGTAGGTCACGCCACTGAAGCGCAGCCCCATGGGCGTCCCGGCCGCCGCGTCGGTGGGAGTGAAGTCTTCGAGTGGCAGGGCGAGTATGCCGTCGATGCGCTCGAGGGCTACCGAGGCGGTGATGAAAGCCGGAATGCGCCGCGACAGGTCGGTGACAGGCCGCTGCACCTGAGCCACCAGCTGCAGGAAGGCGGTCATCATGCCGAAAGTGACGGCTCCGGCTGCCAGCCCGTAGGCGCTCCACAGGAACGTGACGGCATAGCCGGCCATGAAGCCGGCGGTGACGGCTGCGTTTGAGTAGATCGAAATGTTGTTGCGGCGCAGGGCGTCGCGGGTCAGAGCCGCCTGCAGTCTTCCGAAGCTGTGGGCTCGGCGTTCTGTGCCCATCAGGGTCGAAAGCAGCGTGCGGTGTGCGAGGCTTTCCTGCATGAATGTCTGTATCTCGCTTTCCTCCCGGCGGATGCTGCGGGTGATGCTGCGCGTCTTGCGCACGTAGATTTTACTGGCTGCCAGCGCTATCGGCATGATGAACACTACAGCCAGAGCCAGCCGCAGGTCAAGGCAGGCGAGGAAGATAAAGGCGCCTGCGAGCTGCATCAGCACGGCCAGAATGCCCGGGACTGTCGAGCATGAGAGGGATGCCAGGGTAGCGACGTCGTCGGTCATGCGGCTGATGGCGTCGCCGTGGTGCATGCCGCCGCGGCCGCTCCAGCGCGACTGCAGCAGGTGAAGCAGCAGGCGCCGGCGCAGGGCGTTGGCGTAGCGCAGGTAGGCTACCGTCTCGATGCGACGCCTTGCGGCAGGGAGCAGCAGTTCGAGCCCCAGGCAGCCTGCGAGCATCGCCACAAGAGCCGGAGGGACCGTATGGGACGGTCCGACGGCACTGTCGACGATGGCTTTGGTGAACCAGACAAACAGCAGGGCCGCGCCTACAGTGAGGCAGCCGGTCAGGGCCGTCGTCAGCATCAGGCCGCGGGTGCCCCGCGATTCCTGCCAAAGGCGTCGCAGCAGTGTGCCGGTATTATTGTTCCCTTCGTATAGCATTCATTCTTAGATTAATGATTCTGATGACTGTGCGCCGCAGCGGTGCCGGAAGCCGCTGTATGAACGCCTGCAAGCGCATCGCCGGGGAAGCCGACACGTCGCGGCCGCGGCGGATTACCGCCGTGACGCGGCCCAGAATGTCGGCCGTGCGGCACATTTCGGTCTGGTACAGGTTCGAATCGCCCATGAGCGTCGCGCGGCCGCCGCCGACTGCCGCGATGCGGTGAAGGACCACGCCGCAGGCCCCGTCGCAGAGCGCCAGTACTATATCGCCGCGGCGGTAGGCCGCAGCGGGGCTCAGACGCACCGTGTCGCTGCCGGGGCGCAGTGCCGGCCACATACTATAGCCTTTCGGCTCGAATTCCGCCGAGCTTCCGGCTGCCAGGATGTCCCGGACGCGGCCGAACCACTCCGCCGCCTTAACCGCTTCTCCGTTTTTTTGACAATCAGCCATATGCGCGCAAAGATACGAAATATTCGCGAAGCGGCCATATTATCATGCCCAAAACAGCCGTTGGCCGCTTTTTGCCGCGGCAGCAAAAAATGCTGTTACAGCCGCGTCAGAAAGGCTATAATTTTAGATTTAATATTATTTAACGATTTATGACATCGATTTTTATTTTTTATGGTAAATAGTTTGTACTTTTGTGAACGGTATTCTCCCGGGAATACCTGTCTTTATTTATAAAACAATAGCCGTCAGCAAACTGATGCTGTGGCGACCTAATACCATCTGAATACCTTGAACAATATTTATTAACAACTAAACAATAATAACCTTCAATAAACATCAGACAGCAAAAAACCACTTCACCACAGATTCCTTAAATAATTATTAATAATTCTATTACCATGAACAGCAAACATTTAATCACCGCACTTGCGTTGATGGCCGGAGGTATATCCACGGCAATGGCACTACCCGCAGCAGAGCCTCAGACGCAGGGCCAGGCTGCCACGGTGACAGCCACCGGCACAGTCCTCGATGAGTACGGCGACCCGCTGATCGGGGCGTCTGTCATTCCCGAGGGTCAGGCTACAGGCGTAGCTACCGACGTCGACGGCAAATTCTCTATTTCCGTCAAGCCGGGCACCAAGCTCAAGATTTCATACATTGGCTATAAGACGGCCACCGTAACTGCCGCAAGCGGCCTCAGCGTCACTCTTGAAAGCGACAACGCCCTGCTCGACGAAGTAGTCGTGATGGGCTACGGCACACAGAAGAAATAACTCGTCACCGGCGCCACCGTTCAGGTCAAGGGCGACGACATCGCGCGCCAGAATACAGTCAATCCGCTCGGCGCTCTCCAGAGCCAGACGCCCGGCGTCAACATTACCCAGAGCAACGGCTTCATCGGCCAGGGCTTCAAGGTCAACATCCGCGGTATCGGTACTATCGGTTCATCGTCGCCTCTTATCGTTGTCGACGGTGTGGCCAACGGCTCGCTCGACAACCTCAACCCGAGCGACATCGAGAGCATCGACGTGCTCAAGGACGCCGCTTCGGCCGCCATCTACGGTGCCCGTGCCGCCAACGGTGTGATCCTTGTCACCACCAAGAAAGGTAAGGAAGGCACTTCGGTGATCAGCTACGACGGCTATGTCGGCGTGCAGAACATCTACAAGATGCCCCACCTTCTCAACGCCACCGAATTCATGGCCATACAGGACGAAGGCCGCGTGATGGACGGTCTGGCTCCCTATACCTGGAGCACCTACATCCCGCAGCGCGATCTCGACGCTATCGCAGCCGGTACCTGGAACGGTACCAACTGGCTTGAGGAAATCCGCAACAAGGACGCCCTGCTCACCAACCATACACTCAACTTCTCGGGCGGCAATGCCGACGGCAACTACTCCATCGGCCTGGCTTACACATATCAGGAGGCCACAATGGGTGTTCCCGACGATATCCCTGCCATGAACCGCTACAACGCGCGCGTCAACTCGGAACGCGTCGTAAAGCGGCTCAACGGACACGACTTCATCACTATCGGCGAGACCGTCAACTACCGCTATCAGGAAATACACGGCTCGTTCGCCACCGGCGGCATATACTGGAACGGCATCCACAACATGCTGGTGATGAGTCCGCTGATGCACGCCTACAATCAGGACGGCGGTTACTATCTGGAGAAAGACCGCAAGGCCGACGGCTACAACTGGGACATCTCGAACGGCTCGAACAAGAACCCGATCGCTTACCTCGATTATCTGATGAACCAGAACCAGAGCAAGAGCCACTATCTGCAGTCGAGTATCTATCTGCAGATCGAGCCTATCGAGCGCCTGAAGTTCCGTACCCTCTTCGGCTACATCTACTCAGGCTCGTCGTACCGCGCCTACGTGCCCGAATACGAGATCACCGACTACATCAAGGCCGAAAAGGACCAGGTGTCGCAGTCGATGTCTTCGTCGAGCCGATGGTCATGGGAAAACACCCTCAACTACACATTTAAAATAAACAAGCACGACTTCGACGTACTGCTCGGCCAGAGCGTCGAGAAGTGGGGCTACAACTCCGATTCGATGTCGGCCTCGATGAGCGGATCGAACTTCAGCGACTTCGAGCACGCCTATCTGTCGAACGTGGCGTTCAATCCCGCCAACGTTGTCTCACTCAGCGGCACACCGGGCGGACAGGGCACCCTCGCTTCGTTCTTCGGACGTATTAACTACAACTTCGACGAGAAGTACATGGCATCGGTGATCATGCGCGCCGACGGTTCTTCGGTCTTCGCACGCGGCCACCGCTGGGGCTACTTCCCCTCGTTCTCGGCCGGCTGGGTCATGTCCAACGAAGCCTTCATGGAGGATACCCGCTCGTGGCTTGACTTCCTGAAAATACGCGGCAGCTGGGGCCAGAACGGCAACTGCGCCGTCTCGACCTTCCAGTATCTCTCGCTGATCGCGTCGAACAACAACTGGGGCGGCTACACCTTCGGCGACCTGCCCGACTTCGTCAACACCGGTTCCTACGCATACAAGCTCACAAATCCCGATCTGAAATGGGAGACCCAGGAACAGCTCGACTTCGGCTTCGACGCCCGTCTGCTCCGCAGCCGCCTCGGCGTTGAATTCGACTGGTACCGCCGTATCACCAAGGACTGGCTCGTGACAGCTCCCGTGCTCGGCAGTTACGGTGCCGACGCCCCCGCTGTCAACGGCGGCAACATCATCAACACCGGTGTCGAACTCGGTCTTCACTGGAACGACAACATCGGCCGCGACATCGCATACTCAGTCGGCGTGAACCTGGCATACAATAAGAACAAGGTCACCAAGATCGCCAACGAGGACGGCATCATCCACGGCCCCGCGAGTGTGCTTTGGGAAGGCTCCGAAGAGTGCTACCGCGCTGCTGAGGTCGGCCAGCCCGTCGGCTACTTCTATGGCTACAAGAGCGCCGGCATCTTCCAGAACCAGGCTCAGATCGACGCATATAAAGGCCCGAAACTCAACGGCGCCGCCACACAGCCCGGCGACGTCATCTGGCTCGACACCGACAACGACGGCGACATCGACGCCGATGACCGCACATACCTCGGCACCCCGCATCCCAAGATCACGATGGGTATCAACCTTTCGTTCCAGTGGCGCTACATCGACTTCAGCCTCAACGGCTACGCCGCTTTCGGACATAAGATCCTCAAGTGCTACCGCGACTTCGTCGCATCGCCTCTGCAGAACTTCACCAGCGACATCTTCGACCGCTGGCACGGCGAAGGCACTTCAAACACCATGCCGCGCCTGACCTCCTCCACCTCCAGCAACTGGAACCGTGTGAGCGACCTCTTCATCGAGAACGGCGACTTCTTCAAGGTCAAGAACATCACCGTGGGCTTCGACTTCAAGAAGGCTTTCAACAAGATCCCGTTCGAGCAGCTCCGCCTCTACTGCAGCGTCCAGAATCCTTTCACCATCACCAAGTATTCGGGCATGGATCCCGAAATCGGTTTCGGTGGCGAGAATGCCGGCGCATACGCCCAGGGCATCGACCTCGGCTACTATCCCAGCTCGCGCAACATCCTCTTCGGTATCAACATCAAATATTAATATTCCATGAAAACGCTATATAAAATTCTGGCTGTTTCTGCGGCAGCCGTCATGCTCACCTCCTGCGAGGATTTCCTGGACTCGGAAAACCTGACGCAGAAGACGACGGCCAACTTTCCCGAAACCGAGAAAGACGCCGACGAGATGCTCACCAGCATCTATGCCAATCTCCTCTTCGAGGATCCCGAACAGTCGTCGCAGATCTTCGTGGCACAGCTCGCCGGCGACGAATGCCTCGGCGGCAACCTGTCGGCCTCGGGCAACTGCGCCGTCAATTTCCTGATGTATAAGGACAACCTCAACGGCTACGAAGCCCTCTGGAACCGCTGCTACAAGCTCATCAACCGCGCCAACAATACCCTGGCCACCCTCGGCAATGTCAAGGAGTGGTCATCGGTCCAGGAGGAACAGCGCCACTACGGCGAGGCTCACTTCCTGCGCGCCCTGGCCTACTATGAGCTGGCCCAGATGTTCGGCGGTGTGCCCCTGCGCACCACCAACGAGGCTGTGAACATACCCCGCAACACCGTCGACGAGGTTTATGAGCTTATCGCATCCGACCTCAAGGCCGCTATCGAAGAACTCCCGGCCAAGATCTACACGGCAGGCGACCCCATGGCCGGCCATGCCACCCGCGCCGCCGCACAGGCATATATGGCCCGTGTGTTCCTGTTCTATACCGGCCGTTACGGCAAGAGCGAACTTCCCGGCGGTATCACCAAGGATCAGGTCATCAAGTGGATCGACGACTGCGTCTACAATTCGGGCCACGATCTGGTGGCTGACCAGCGTACCCTCTGGTCGTACACCAACGACGCTACCCGCAGCAACGAGCAGGGCGCTTCATACGCCTACGCCGACAAGTACGACCTCCACTGGGTAGGCAACAGCGCCATCGAGACCGTCTTCGCCCTGAAGCACAATCTCAAGTCGACCTGGACGTATACCTGGTTCTCGAACACTTTCTGCCAGTTCTACTCGCCGTCGGCCGACAACTACAGCAACGTCACTTCCTACCCCTTCGGAGCAGGCTGGGGCGCAGGTCCCGTGTCGCCCGCGTTCATAAAGGACTGGCAGGAATGGGCCGCTCAGCAGCAGTATCTCGGCACCGACCACTCCGACCCGCGCCTGTCGGGTTCAGTATGGTCGTACATGGCCATGGACCCCAACGAGGACGGCAACGTGCTGCTTGACGCACGCCTCGACGACAGCGAGCCTCCCTACACCGTATCCTACCGCTACTTCGAACAGACCGGTTACCACCAGAAGAAGTACATCAACATCAATGCTTACGACGGATCGTCGATCAAACCTTTCTCTGTAGTGATGTATCCCGGCGTGACCAACATGACTTCGGCCTCGCTCACCAACATTTCCGACTATATCCTGATGCGCTTCGCCGACGTACTGCTCATGCAGTCCGAGCTCAAGAGCGATCCCGAGGGCCTCAACCGCGTACGCGCCCGCTCCGGCCTCGCACCGGTGGCCTACTCGCTGCAGGCTCTCAAGAACGAACGCAAGTTTGAGCTCGCTTTTGAAGGCACTCGCTTCTACGACCTGCTCCGCTGGTCGGGCCCGTCGCTCTCCGAGGCCGGTCAGGAACTCAACCGCCAGCGTGGCTTCAACGTTATCAATGCCGCTGTCGTCATGCCGATGCGCGCATTCGACTACGCTTCCCGTCTCCAGAAGACTCAGGGCTACTGGCAGATTCCTCAGAACGAAATCGATAAATCCAACGGCGTCCTCGTACAGAACGAAGGCTGGGACGCAAGCGCCGCCTTTACCGACTGGACTAACATCTAAAATCAAAAATCATGAAACTTAATAGAATAATTCCCGTTTTAGCAGCATGCAGTGTCGCCGTGCTGTGTGCCTGCGACCCGATCGAGCCCAAAAGCGACTTCGGCAAAGGCGGCACACCCATCACCTCGGAAGAGCTTACCGCGGCTCTCGAAGTGAAGCAGCTCCCCAATGAGGAGGGCAAGGTCGAAGGCGACCAGTACATAATCGTCAAGAACAACCGCCCCGACGTCGGCGGCCGCTGGCATGTGGTGTTCAACGGACAGGAGTCAACCTATCCGACCGACAACGACACCATCATTCTGGGCAGCAACGGCGACTATGAGCTCTACTACATGGGCGTTTCCGCCGACCACATCGTCCGCAGCGCCAGCATGAACTTCACCGTCACCAATGTCTTCGACCAGTGGAGCGGATTCCTCACCGGAGCCGCCGACAAGGCCGACAAGGCCGCCAAGAAAGTCTGGAAGTTCCGCGAGTGCAAGAGCGGCTCCAACTTCTCGATCTGCAACAACGGTGCCTGCGGCGCATGGAACTACTATGCTCCCGAGTGGTTCAACTCGTGGTGGGGCAACCACACCGGCGAGGATGCCGCCAACTACCAGATGGTATTCTACTTCGACGGAGCCCGCATCACCTGCTCCGATGCCGACGGCAACGTTGTCGACGAAGGCATGTACTCGTTCACGCACGACGAGCCCAGCTACTGGGATCCCGATGCAGCCGACGGTGCCGGCGCCTGTGGCGTCCTCGGTCAGCTCACTGTCGACATTCCTCTGATCGGCCACCAGTGGGACGACTGCCAGGCTCAGGTCAAGGGTCAGCCCAACGTGTTCTACATCCTGACCATTACCGACAAGTATCTGACTCTCTACCACCCCGACACATACGAGGGAGCCAAGGCCTGGGAAAACTGCGGCTGGTATGCCTACTTCGAAGTAGTCGAATAACAGATTGACTCATAAATAATCCACAGGAGGCTGCGGCGTCAC
>CAJJQT010000012.1 GCA_905193995.1 uncultured Porphyromonadaceae bacterium
AGTCCTTGACCACACCGTCGCCCTCCATGACGAAGAGATGGTCGACGATATTGTCGAGGAAGAAGCGGTCATGACTGATGACTATAAGGCAGCCCTTGTATTCCGACAGATATTCCTCGAGAATGCCGAGCGTCACGATGTCGAGGTCGTTGGTCGGCTCGTCGAGGACGAGAAAATTCGGGCGCATCATAAGTACGGTAGCCAGGTGAAGGCGGCAGAGCTCGCCGCCGCTGAGGGTGTGGATATACTTCTGCTGATCGGCTGCCGAAAAGAGGAAGCGGGTGAGAAACTGCATCGGCGACAGACGGGCCTCGCCGGTGTCGACTTCCTCGGCTTTCTCGCGGATGGCGTCGATCACCTTCTTCTGCGGGTCGAAACTGATACCGTCCTGGCTGTAGTAGCCGAAGCGGACGGTCGAGCCTACGTCCCACGATCCCGAGTCGGGCTGAATGAGCCCCTGCAGCAGCTTGATGAACGTGGACTTGCCTACGCCGTTGGCACCGATTATCCCCACCTTCTCGTAGCGCGCGAAGGTGTAGGAGAAGTCATCGAGTATCACCTTGTCGCCGAAGCGCTTGGATATGCCGCGGGCCTCGAATATCTTAGAGCCGATGTACGATGCGCTCACCGACAGGTTGACGTCCTTCTCGGGCCGTATGCCCTGACGCTTCTTCTCCGAAAGCTCGTAGAAGGCGTCGATGCGGTACTTGGCTTTTCCGGCGCGGGCCTGGGGCTGACGGCTCATCCACTCCTGCTCGCGGCGCAGTGTGTTTGTGATCTTCGCCAGCTCGGCGGTCATGGCCTCGATGCGCTCGGCGCGGCGCCGCAGGTAGCAGTCGTAGTTGCCGTCGTAGGTGTAGATGGTGCGGTTGTCGATCTCGATGATGCGGTTGCAGACGCGATCGAGGAAATAACGGTCGTGCGTGACCATCAGCAGGGTCACGCGCGAACGTTTCAGATAGTTTTCAAGCCATTCGATCACCTCGATGTCGAGGTGATTGGTAGGTTCGTCCAGAATGAGCAGCTGAGGCTCGCTCATGATGGCCGAGGCCAGGGCCAGACGCTTGCGCTGGCCGCCCGACAGGACGTCGACGCGGGCGGTGAGATCGTCGATGCGCAGGCGCGACAGCAACTGGCGCAGGCGGTCCTCGTAGTCCCAGGCCGAAAGATCGTCCATACGGTGAGCGGCCTGCTGTATGGCTTCCGGATCGCCGCCGTCAAGAGCGGCCTCGTACTCGCGGACACAGACGGCCACGGGGTCGTCGGACCGCAGGGCGGCTTCGGCTACGGTCGGGTTGCCCGCGAATTGCGGCTTCTGCGGGAGCATGGCCACGCGCAGGCCCGAACGGCGGGTGACGGTGCCCGAATCGGCATCAAGGTCACCGGCGATGATCGACAGCAGCGTCGACTTGCCGGTGCCGTTCTTGGCCACTATGCCGATCTTGTCGCCCTCGTCGATGCCGAAAGTGACGTCGGCGAAAAGCATGCGGTCGCCGACACTCTTGGTCAGCTTCTCGATCTGGAGGTATACGTTCATATCCTGTCAGGAATTTGAAAAAGTCCTGCCCCGGAAGCCGGGGCAAGACTTATGGCAGTGAAAAAAGTGTTCGGTATGGATCAGCAGACGCCCTCGCCCATCATGGCGTGAGCCACCTTCATGAAGCCGGCGATGTTGGCGCCCTTCATGTAGTTGATGTAGCCGTCGGGCTCCACGCCGTACTGGAGGCACTGTGCGTGGATGTCGCTCATGATGGTGTGCAGCTTCTGGTCGACTTCCTCGGCGCTCCACTGCAGGTGCATGGCGTTCTGGCTCATCTCGAGGCCCGAAGTGGCCACGCCGCCTGCGTTGACAGCCTTGCCCGGAGCGTAGGTGGTGCGGGTGGCGATGAAGTGGTCGATGGCCTCGGGGGTGCAGCCCATGTTGGAGACCTCAGCCACCATTTCTACGCCGTTGGCCACGAGAGCCTTGGCATCCTCGCCGCCGAGCTCGTTCTGAGTAGCGCAGGGCAGCGCGATGTCGACCTTGCGCTCCCAGGGCTTGCGGCCGGGGAAGAATTCCGAGCCGGGGAATTTCTCGGCGTAGGGAGCGACGATGTCGTTGCCCGACGCACGGAGCTCAAGCATGTAGTTGATCTTCTCGTCGTTGAGGCCGGCGGGATCGTAGATGTAACCGTCGGGACCCGAGATGGTCACGACCTTGGCGCCGAGCTCGGTTGCCTTCAGGGCCGCGCCCCAGGCCACGTTGCCGAAGCCCGAGATGGCCACGGTCTTGCCCTTGATGCTGTCGCCCTTCTCCTTGAGCATGCTCTGCACGAAGTAGAGGGCGCCGAAGCCGGTAGCCTCGGGACGGATGCGCGAGCCGCCGAATTCGAGGCCCTTGCCGGTGAATGTGCCGTCGTGCTGGTTGACGAGGCGCTTGTACATTCCGTACATGTAGCCGACCTCGCGGCCTCCTACACCGATGTCGCCGGCGGGCACGTCGCGGTCGGGTCCGAGGTTTTTCCACAGACCGAGCATGAATGCCTGGCAGAAGCGCATGATCTCGCGGTCGCTCTTGCCGCGGGGCGAGAAGTCGCTGCCGCCCTTGGCGCCGCCCATGGGCAGCGTGGTCAGAGCGTTCTTGAAGGTCTGCTCGAAGCCGAGGAACTTGAGGATCGACAGGTTGACGGATGCGTGGAAGCGGATGCCGCCCTTGTACGGGCCGATAGCGTTGTTGAACTGAACGCGGTAGCCGATATTGTTCTGGACTTCGCCGTTGTCGTCGAGCCAGGTGACGCGGAAGGTGACGATGCGGTCGGGTTCGACCATACGCTCCACGATCTTGTTGCGCTCAAATTCGGGGTGCTGGTTATAGACGTCCTGTACTGACATGAGGACCTCGCGGACAGCCTGCAGGTACTCTTTTTCGCCGGGGTGCTTGGCCTCCAGCTCAGCCATTATTTTATTAATTTCCATAATGATTATGGTTTAGAGGTAAGTAGTTTTTTGAGGTTATGTAAAAAGTTGTATTACCACGGCAAAAGTAATCATAAAGTAAATCGAAAGCAAGAAAAAACGTTAATTTTTTTCGTGCCGCGGCCAAAGTGGCCCGTTTTTCAGCCGAAAATGTATACCTTTGCACATAATTAAGGAAATCGACAATGGCAAAGTCAACAATCATCACAGCAATGGCAGTAATTGCGACAGGCGCGTCGGCCCAAAGCCCGGCGCTGCAGTATCCGCAGGCTCCGGCCGACGGCACCCGCTACGAATGCTTCGGCATCGGGGTCGACGACCCATACCGCCCCCTCGAAAACGACACCGCGGCCGCCACTCTCGAATGGGTAGCAGCTGAGAACCGCGTCACCGGCGACTACCTGGGCCGCATTCCCTACCGCGAGGCCATCCGCCGGCGCCTGACCCGGCTCAACAACTATGCCAAGACCGGCCTGCCCTGGAAGGGCGAGGACGGCCTGTACTATTTTTCGGCCAATGACGGCCTGCGCAACCAGTCGGTGATCTACCGAGGCACAACGCCTCTGGCGGCAGACGCCGAAGTGTTCCTCGACCCCAACAAGCTGAGCGAGGACGGTACCGTGGCGCTCACCGGTCTGTTCCAGAGCCACGACGGCAAATACACAGCCTACACGATATCGCGCAGCGGCAGCGACTGGACCGAAATCTACGTGCTCGACAATGCCACAGGCCGTCAGCTCGACGACCACATCGAATGGACCAAGTTCACCGGAGCCGCGTGGGACGGCGACGGCTTCTACTACAGCGCATACGACCGCCCCGAAGCCGGCAAGGAATTTTCCAACGCCAACGAATACCACCGCGTGTACTACCATAAGCTCGGAACGCCTCAGAGCGCCGACCGCGTCATCTACGAGAACCGCGACGAGCCTCTGTACTTCCACTCGGTCGGCGTCACCGACGACAACCGCTACCTGTTCGTCGAAGGCGGCGGCCAGGGCTTCGGCAACTCTCTATATGTCAAGGAGCTCGGCAAACCCGACGCCCAGTGGATCACCATTGAGCCCTCGCAGGAGAGCGTCATGTCGGTCATAGGCACCACACCCGAAGGACGCCTGCTGATCTTCACATCGGCCGACGCGCCCCGCAACCGCCTCGTGTCGGTCGACCCCTTCCGCGCACAGCGCCAGGACTGGACGACCGTCATTCCCGAAGACAAGAATTCGGTGCTGACCGGCGTCAGCCAGACGGGAGGCAACCTGCTCGCGACCCGCAACCGCGACGCCGCGACACATGCCTATCTGCACCGCGCCGACGGCAGCCTGATCCGCGAGATCAAATTCCCGACCTACGGCTCGGCCGCCTTCTCGACCGACCGCCGCTCGCCTGAAATCTTCTACAGCTTCTCATCGTTCACCTACCCTTCGAGCATCTACAGCTACGACCGTACAACGGGCGACAGCAAGCTGCTGCGGGCCGCTGCGGTCGACGGTCTCGTACCCGACGACTACGTCACCGAGCAGGTTTTCTATCCGTCGAAGGACGGCACGAAGGTGCCGATGTTCATCGTCTACAAGAAGGGGCTGAAGCGCGACGGCTCCAACCCCGTGTACCTCTACGGCTACGGCGGCTTCAACATCGCCCTTAACCCCACTTTCTCGCCATCGCGTGTGTTCTGGCTCGAGAACGGCGGCATCTACGCGCAGGCCAACCTCCGCGGCGGCGCCGAGTACGGCGAGGAGTGGCACGAGGCCGGCACGAAACTCAAGAAGCAAAATGTATTCGACGATTTCATCGCCGCCGCCGAGTACATGATAGGTGAAAACTGGACCACTCCCGAACTGCTCACAATCGAAGGCGGCAGCAACGGCGGCCTGCTCGTGGGCGCGACCGTCAACCAGCGGCCCGAGCTGTTCCGTGTGGCTATACCCCGCGTGGGCGTCATGGACATGATGCGCTACCACCTGTTCACCATCGGATGGAACTGGGCCAGCGACTACGGCACCAGCGACGACTCCGCCGAAATGGCCGCTTACCTGCTGGGCTACTCGCCCCTGCATACTATCCGCAACGACGGCACCCGCTACCCGTCGATCATGGTGACGACGGCCGATCACGACGACCGCGTCGTACCGGCTCACTCGTTCAAATACGCCGCAGCGCTCCAGGCGGCCGACACAGGCGACCGCCCCAAGCTCATACGCATCGACTCGAAGGCCGGCCACGGCGCAGGCAAACCCGTCTCGAAGGTCATCGACGAGTGGACCGACATCTATTCGTTCATCTTCTTTAACCTCGGCCGCGAGCCCAAGTAATTGAAAGCAGCCACACTGACAGCCGCCTGTGCGGCCCTGACACTGGGCTGCGCCTCGTGCTTCACCGGCATCGAGAGCACGCCGCGCATAACCGACCGCAGCCACGGAGCCTCCTCCGCGGCTGCCGCGGAGGCACGCTTCGCCTCGGTAATCGGAGCGGAGACGCCCGACGCGTGGCGCCCGGGCAAACAGTGGCTCGTGAGCGACGGAAAGATCTCGATAATCTTCACCCCGCCGGCCGACAACAGCCTGCGGCAGGGCGACACTCTGTCGCTTGCCGCAGTATCCGCCGTACCCACCATAATGGGGACCGAAGGCATAGCAATCGATCTGCGCGACAGCCGCGGCAACGTCTACCGCTACATTCCCGGCGTAGATAATGCCGACTTCGCCGCACGTGCGTCGGTCGAGATTCCATTCACCATCGAGCTGTCGCCCGTGGCCGTTGCCGACTCACTGCTCGCCGGCAATACTTACTACATACGCACGCCGTACTGGTACGACGCGGCCGGGAACGCCGCCACCGGCCTTCGCCATGTGCCCGTGAAGATACTCGGCGTAGGTGCCGGCTCGGCCCTGCACCCGCTGCGCGTGGCGTTCACCTGTGCGGGCGACTCGGCCGTACATTATGTGATGATGACCTACGGCACGGCGACTACATCGACACGCAACTTCGACCGCCTGTTCTCGTTCACGGACCCGCGCCGCGAATTTCCGCAGATCGAGGACGCCACCTGGCAGCTGATCATACACTCGCGCGTGGCCGAGGGCATGACACGCGACGAATGCCGCCTGGCGCTCGGCGCGCCGGCCACCCTGCGCCGCGGAGCCACTGCCGGAGCACAGATAGAGCACTGGTCGTACGACGACGGAGTCTACCTGATATTCGAAGACGGCATACTGACACGATTCCGACAATGAAAATCCACTTCCTCGGCACCGGCACATCGACCGGCATACCCCAGATAGGCTGCACGTGCGCAGCCTGCACGTCGACCGATCCCTGCGACAAGCGCCTGCGGGCATCGGCCACCGTCACGCTCGACGACGGCACCAACCTGCTGATCGACTGCGGGCCGGACTTCCGGCAGCAGATCCTTGCCGCCGGCGCTCCCCCGCTCCACGCGCTGCTCATAACCCACAGCCACTACGACCACGTGGGCGGTATCGACGACCTGCGGCCATACTGCAAGGACGGCCGCCATTTCCCGACCTACTGCCGTGGCGACGTCGCCGAAGACCTGCGGCAACGCAATCCGTGGTCATTCGCGCGGCACCTCTATCCCGGCGTACCCACCTTCGCCATCCACGAGATCGAGGCCGGAAAGCCGTTCAGCGTCAACGGCAACGTAATACTTCCGCTCGACATTACCCACGGGAAGCTGCCCATTTTGGGCTACCGCATCGGTCGGCTGGCCTACGTCACCGACTGTTCGGCCATGCCCGAAGCTACCATTGAGGCTCTGCGTGGAATCGACACACTAGTGATCAACGCCCTGCGCCACGAACCGCATCCTTCGCACCTGTCGCTGCGCGAGGCACTGGAGCTGATCGGGCGCATCGGCCCCCGGCGCACTCTGCTCACCCATATGAGCCACGACATGGGCCCCCAGGCATCCGTCGCCCTGCCGCCCGGCGTCGCCTTCGCCCACGACGGCCTCCGCCTCACCGTCTAAAAAGGACTCTGGCAGAATTTTTGGAAAGAGCAGGGCTGTTTGCGGGATTTTTTGTAACTTTGCAGGTCTAAATCGATTGCGAGTTATTTGATGAGAAAGCTACTTGGCAAAGCGTTGATACTGTTGACCCTGATACTTCTGTCGGGGACGAGGGCAAGCGGACTGTCGTTCAATCTTGACTCGATAGCCGCCTGGGGCAAGTTCCCACGGTTCTGCGTCAACACTTACCGCTGGGGCGACCGCTTCTTCAATACCTATGACTCGACCTACGTACGGGGATCAGGCTACAAATTCAACGTGAAGCTCACGACCGATTCGTGGCTCAACTACTACAACTTCGGGCTGCCCAACCACATCCGCATGAACATGATCAGCGACCCGTCGACTTCAATAGGCCTGTATGCCACGTATCTGGCAGTGTCCGTAGGCTACGATATCAACGTCAGCAATCTGTTTCAGGGCACTTCGCAGGCACGCTCACGCTACCGATTCGGCTTCGACTGCAGCCTGCTGTCGGTCGAGGTATATCTCGAAAACAACGAGGTAGGTACGAAAATCAAGCGTTTCGGCAACGAGACGGGCCTCAGCATTCCGTTCAACGACATCGCGATCCACTCGTGGGGCATCGACGCCTACTATTTCTTCAACCACAAGAAATACTCGCAGTCGGCGGCTTTCGGCTTCGGCCGCATCCAGCACAAGAGTCAGGGATCGTTTTTCGCCGGGCTTTCGATCTACTCGCAGAGCTATGATTTCGACTTCAACGGGCTACCGATGCATATGCTCGACCAGCTGCCCGAATGGTGGGCCGACCACCACTACAAGGTGAAGACGCGCAACTACGGCTTCCGTCTCGGCTACGGCTACAACTGGGCTTTCGCGCGACATTGGATCGCAGGCTTTCACTTCTCTCCGACCATCGGCTTCCGCACCGGGTTCGTGAACTCGAACGACAAGAACACCGATCTGTCGCTGATGGTGCGCGGCAAAGCGTCAGTGGTATGGAACAACAAGCGCTGGTTTGCCGGCATTGTGGGCCGCATCGACTCATCGATCATCAACGACCGCAAGACCACCTTCATGGGCAACGACATGTCGCTGTCGGCCGCCATAGGCTACCGCTTCAATCTCTGGTAAGTAATCAGTCCGCGGCGAGCTCGGCCGCGCGTGCACTGACACCCGCGCCGAAAAGAGCGAAATCATATTTCACGGGATCTTCGGGGCAGTACCCGCGCAGGCGCGAGGTGAGCTCTTCGACGGCCAGGCGATCGTTGGAGCGGCGCCGGAGCAGTCCCAGGGCGCGCGACACGTTGCCGACATGAACATCGAGCGGGATGCGGAGCTGGTCGGGGCGAATGACATGCCAGATGCCGAGATCGACGATGCCGTCGTCGCGCACGAGCCAGCGCAGAGCCATGTTGAAGCGCTTGAGAGCCGTCTTGTCGAGGCCGCAGGGCAGACAGCGCGGATCGGCCACGCCGCCGTTGGCTTCGGTGAGGCACGCAGAGAGGGCACCCGCAAGGTGCCAGGCCGGTGTCTCGGACTGCGGCGCCCCGACCGCAGCCGCAAAGTCCTCGAGGGAACCGTATTCGGCATAAATGCCGCGCAGTCCGCGCAGGTAGTGGGCGAGATTGGCGTTGAAGAACGTGCGGTGGACATTGCCCTGAGGCAGCTCCTCGTAAGCACGCTCCATCATATAGCGGTAGGGCTGGTGCCCGAGCATGGCGAGCATCCGCGAGGCGTCGCGGCAGATCATGGTGCGGTTGCCCCAGGCGATGGTCGACACGAGCAGCGCCGCGATCTCGATGTCGCGCTTGTCGGTGTAGAGGCGCGGGAACTGCACAGGGTCGTCGTCGATGAATTCGGGGCGGTTGTAGCGGAGTACCTCCCGGTCGAGCAATGTCTTCAGATCGTCGTTCATAATAATTCCACGATATGATAAGAAAAACAGCCCGGCATATTTACCGAGCTGTAATTCAAAATATTAGGGTGAGATGTGGGGGTCGAACCCACGACCTTCGGAACCACAATCCGACGCTCTAACCAACTGAGCTAAGCTCACCATGTCTTAAAAGCACTGCAAAGGTAAGGACATTTTTTTGAACCGGCAAGTTTTTGCCGAAAAAATTATTAACTTTGTCGTGAAATTCTTAAAAACTGACCGACCGATGAAAACAGTACGCTTCGCAGTCGCCGCGCTCGCAGCTTTCCTATGGGCCTGCGCCGGAAATCAGGACATCTACCGCAGCATCAGCGGAAATGCCTGGGGAACAGTGTATCACATTACCTATCGCGGTGCGCCCGCGCTGGCCGACTCGATCCTTGCCGAGATCGAGCGTGTGGATTCATCGCTGTCGGCATTCAATCATGAATCGACGCTCTACCGGCTCAACGCATCGGAGACCGACTGCGCGGATCCGATGTTCGCCGAAGTGTTCGCCGAGGCCCGCGGCGTCTGGGAAGTCAGCGGAGGCATGTTCGACCCTACAGTCGGACCGCTGGTCAAGCTGTGGGGGTTCGGCAACCTGGGCGAGACGCCCGAGCCGGATTCGGCGCAGGTCGACGATGCCCGTTCGAAAGTAGGATTCAGCCGCTGCCGCCTCGACGGGCTGCAGCTCATCCGCGACACCGAGGGCATGGAGATCGACTTCGCAGCCATCGCCAAGGGCTACGGAGTGGACCGTATAGGCAGCGTCCTGAGCCGCAACGGATGCAAGGACTATATGGTGGAGATCGGTGGCGAAGTCGCAGCCTCCGGCGTCAACTCCAAAGGTACGCTCTGGCGCATCCGCATCGACGCGCCGGGCATCGACGAAAGCGAATCAGTGCTGTCGCTCGACAACGAATGTGTGGCCACGTCGGGCAACTACCGCAACTACCGCGAGCAAGCCGACGGCTCGCGCTACGGCCACACGATCAATCCCCTTACCGGCTATCCGGCCTCGACACCCATCATATCGGCCACAGTGGTGGCTCCGCGGTGCGCGACTGCCGACGCACTGGCCACAGCCGTCATGACAATGGGCAGCACACTGGCGCCCGACAGCATTGCCGCACGGATTCAGTCAGCCTACCCTCAGACGGATCTTTACATCGTGACAGCCGGACGCTGGGCCGCCGGGCCGGTAACGCTGCGGTATCCGCGACGCAAAACCGCCGCCACTGTATCTCGCTGATACAACGGCGGCGGATTGTAACTTAACGACTTACCACAAGCAGTTAACGTCAATCTATAACCTTAAATCTAATACCATGAAAACATTGTTCAATAAAGCAATTATATCTTTAGAACGTTACAAAAGCGTTAAAGTTCTCAGACGTTTGTTACATTAACAGATTTTAACTTTATTATCACCCATATAATTCCTAATTTTGAGTCGAAAAATACAAAATTCCGAACTTTATACAGCCTCAAGACAATGAGAGAAAACATATTGGTAATCGACGACGAAGAAGCTGTCTGCGAGATCCTCAAATACAATCTTACCAAAGAAGGCTATCAGGTCGACACGGCCTACAGCGCCGAAGAGGCCCTCGAGATGGATCTTGACCGCTATCAGCTGTTTATGGTAGACATAATGATGGGCGACATGAGCGGATTCGACTTCGCCAAGCGTCTGCGCAACGTCACCGCTACCGAGAACATCCCCATCATATTCTGCTCGGCCCTGAACGAGGAGGACGAAAAAGTCATGGGCCTCAACATCGGCGCCGACGACTATGTGACCAAGCCGTTCTCGATCGGCGAGGTGCTGGCCCGCGTCCGCGCGGTTCTGCGCCGCTCATCTGTGCAGAACCAGCAGCAGCCCGTCACAATCGCCGACTCGCAGTACGAGCCCGACCTCACTTTCAAGGGACTGCGGATCGACCGCAACGAAAAAATCTCATACCTCGACAACGAGCCCCTGCAGCTGACACGCACAGAGTTTGAACTACTTGAATTCTTTCTCACCCACCGCAACCGCATATTCTCGCGCAAGGAAATCATCAGCAGTGTCTGGGGCGAAGAGGTGGTAGTCACGAACCGCACCATCGACACCAACATCACACGCCTGCGCAAAAAACTTGGCGATTACAGCAACAACATAGTGACCCGCCTGGGGTTTGGCTATGGGTTTAAGGAAACCAACTAAATACCAGCTGCGGCTGTTCGCGCCGCTCGTCGCCCTGATATGGCTCATTCTGATCGTGATGGGTCTGTGGATGTACCACACTGAGCATCAGCTGCGCATTCAGAACCTGCAGGACCGTGTGGGCGTGATCGCCTCGCGCATCGTATACGCCTACGAGCACAATGCCGACCCCAAGCCGTTCTATGAATTCGTCGGATCGTATTTCAAGGCCGACACGCTTTGCGACGACATACGCATCACCACTTATTACAACGGGCGGCCCGACTACGTGGTGGGCGAACCGATATCGCCGGTCGAAATCAGCAACTTCCACGGAGGCTCCATCCGCTCCAACCGGGAAAACGACGAGCGCCGGCGCGACAACTTCTACTACGACTACACGACCAGCCCTGACAAGCGCTTGGAGATATACACCATGCTGCCCTTCGACGCCGCGCTTATCCAAGCGACCCAGGCCTCGGACCGCTTGTACATAGTACTGCTGATCGTGGCCCTGGTCGGTACGGCCTTGGCCTGGTTCATGTCGCGCAAGCTGGGACACAACGTCGAACTCCTGCGCAATTTCGCCGAGCGCGCCACCCTTGACGATGACTTCGTGCCGACTGTCAAGTTCAGCCACGACGAGCTTGGCGAGATCTCACAGCACATCGTATCGTTCTACAACCAGCGCAACGCCGCTATCATCAAGCTCAAACGCGAGCACAACGTCGCGTTCCACGCCCTCGAAGAGAAATCGCGGCTCAAGCGCGAGCTCACCAACAACATCAACCACGAGCTCAAGACCCCGATCGCTGTGATCAAAGGCTATCTCGACACCATCAACGAACACCCTGACATGGACGACGAGTCGCGCAGCCACTTCCTGAAAAAAGTCGGCGAGCACGTCGACCGACTGACCCAGCTGCTCAACGATCTCTCGAGCATCACGCGTCTCGAGTACGGCTCTCAGATGATCAACACCGAACCTATAAACTTCCATGAGATAGTATTTCAGGCCGCAAACGACTACGAGACATCGGGCATCCTCAAGAGCATGACGTTCAACTACGACATACCGACCTACTGCTCCGTAATCGGCAACCAGATGCTGCTCACCGGCATGATCAACAATCTGGTGAAGAACGCGGCTGCCTATTCGAAAGGCACCGAGATCAACATCATCCTCACCGACAAGGACGACAAGTATTACCACTTCGCATTCTACGACAACGGCGTGGGCGTAAAGCCAGAGAGCCTGCCGCACCTGTTCAACCGCTTCTTCCGCGAAGACAACGGCCGCTCGCGCAAGAAAGGAGGCACCGGGCTGGGCCTGTCGATCGTGCAGAACACCGTCGAGGCTCTCGGCGGCACCATCAGCGCCGACAACCGCAGCGGCGGCGGCCTCATATTCCGCTTCACCCTCAAACGCGCATCAAAGGACGAATAACCCCGCGCGCAGACTGAAATTTGCCAATGACGGCAGAAAGATGGCCGAAACAGCACAAACGGACGATTTTATGTGCAAAGATTTGCGAATTTGCGATTTTTTACCCAATTTTGCAGCCCGTTCACTATAACTATGATTGAACATGGATCAAGAAATTGACTGGAAGAAACTACCGTTCGGATACTACCCCACCGACTACAACGTACGCTGCTACTACCGCGACGGCAAATGGGGCGAAATCGAAGTAACTACATCTGACAAAATAGAGCTGCACATGGCAGCCACCGCCCTGCACTACGGGCAGGAGCTCTTCGAAGGCCTCAAGGCATTCCGCGGCAAAGACGGCAAGATACGTATCTTCCGCCTGCGCGACAACGCCGAGCGCGTACGCTCCTCGGCCAAAGGCATCCTCATGGAACCGGTGCCCGAAGACATCTTCTGCAAGATGTGCGAGATGGCCGTCAAGCTCAACGAACGCTTCGTGCCGCCCTACGGCAGCGGCGCCTCACTCTACATCCGTCCGCTCGAGATCGGCCTTACCCCCAGCATCGGCGTCAAAGCCGCCTCGGAATACCTGTTCATGGTCATGGTGAGCCCCGTCGGCCCATATTTCAAGACCGGCTTCGGCTGCACCGACATCTGCATCATGCGCGAGTACGACCGCGTCGCACCCCGCGGCACCGGCCGCTTCAAGATCGGAGGCAACTACGCCGCATCACTCGTCGCCGGCGAACACGCCCATGAGCTCGGCTGCTCGGCCGTGCTGTTCCTCGACCCGAAAGAGAAGAAATACCTCGACGAATGCGGCCCCGCCAACTTCTTCGCCATCATCGACGGCAAGTACGTCACCCCCAAGAGCGACTCCATCCTGCCCTCGATCACCAACCGCGCCCTGATGACCCTCGCCCGCGACCTCGGCATCGAAGTCGAAGAGCGCCACATCACCGTCGACGAACTCGCCAACGCCACCGAAGCCGGCGCCTGCGGCACCGCAGCCGTCATCTCGCCCATCGGACATATCCGCGACATCGACACCGGCAAGATCTACGAAATCGCCCGCGACGGCAAGCCCGGCCCCGTATCGACCCTGCTCTACAACAAGCTCAACGCCATCCGCCTTGGCGAGGAGCCCGACCCGTACAACTGGAACACCATAGTCGAATGACAGCAGGTGAGCCACGGCCGTGGACCGGCATCTACGACTCCTTCTACCCCCAGCAGACACGTGCCCGCGACATCCTCGAGCGCCATTCGCGCTCAGTGGCCGATCTTGCACTGGAAATCAACCGGCGCAAAGGCATCGGGCTGCCAGAAGCTGAGGTCGAGCTCGCAGCCATGCTCCACGACATCGGCATCTTTCTGACCGACGCCCCGTCGATCGGCTGCTTCGGATCGCGGCCATACCTGCTGCACGGCGTCCTGGGCGCCGACCTGCTGCGCCGCCACGGCTTCGACGAAGCCGTCGCCCGCGTGGCCGAACGGCACACCGGATCCGGCATCACCGCCGAGGAAATCGCATCGTGGCATATGCCCTTCCCCGCCGGACGCGTCCTCTGCCCGCAGAGCGACCTCGAGCAGCTCGTCTGCTACGCCGACAAGTTTTACAGCAAGTCGGGCGACATGCGCCGCAAACCTCTCGACCGCGTCCGCGCCTCGCTCGCCCGATTCGGCACAGGCTCACTGGCCCGCTTCGAATCCCTCCACGCCCGCTTCTCCACCGACTCCTGACCTCATACAATGCGACACCTCCCGCAGGGGATATCCTTGCGGGAGGTGTTACATTTATTTTATAATTGAGTCGGCCTCTCCGAATACTTATCAGCGATCAATGCGGATGAGGATATAGTCGCGGTCAAACTCAAGCTCTACCTCATTGGTCAGCTCGGCTTTATATCCGTAATGCTCGCGCGAAAACTCATTGATTAACTGACCCGGATAAGTGTCAGCCACGAACTTCGCTATAGGCGCAGGGACAATCCCTGCCGGAACAGCCTTTCCGGAAGGCGCGTCGACATCTATCCATTCGCCGTTCGAATCGAATTCGATCTCGGTGCCGTCGGAGAGCGTCACTTCGTATTTGGCTGACGAATGCTTGCCGTCACGCTCTACCTTAACCACCTGCATGCCGGGAAAATACGACTTCACAAACGCCTTAGCCATAGATGGCATTTCACCGAAAACCACAGGCTCGTCATCGTCCGAGCATGCCCAGAAAGGTATTGAGATGACAGCTGCCAGCAGAATAAATAATAACTTCTTCATTAATTTCAATCTATTATAGGAACAAATCTTAAAATACATTCACGATAGAAACACCGCCATAGGCCCGAATGTTCAGGCGCCCTCTAAAATACCCTATGCGCCCCCCTACCCTCGATGTAATGTCGTACCGTACACGGGCGCCCAACCGGTTTCAATAACTTTCAGGCGCCGATTCCCACGCAGATTCCGACAAAAAATTCTAAAAAACTTGCACAAATAAAAAAATAGCGCTACCTTTGCATCGCTTTTGGGAAAGGCACTTCCATTTTTCCATCAGCATGATTCGCTAGCTCAGCTGGTAGAGCACAACACTTTTAATGTTGGGGTCGTGGGTTCGAGCCCCACGCGGATCACCAATAAAACAAGCCAAGTAGTTGAATTTCAATTACTTGGCTTATTTCTTTCCTCAAAATTGTCTGCAAATTGTCTGCAAAATCAAAATTTACGTCAACATTTTGTCAACGCCGGGCGTGGTAGCGCACAGTGGTCGGTTATGATTCTTTGCCTCCGAGTCGCTTTCTTTCGGCTTCGAAGGCTTCGAGAAAGTGAATTTCTACAGGGGATAGCTGATATTGAGTGCGCTCGCGGAATTTATCGTATTCCTCATTGGCTTTGAGTTTGGCAACTTCGGCTGACACGCTTCCGGCATGGTTCAGCAGTTCTTTACCCGACAGCTTCAGGAAGTCATCGAGTTTCTGAATCCAATCTTTCATATACATCGGCACGTGGCTCTTGGCCTGAAGCTCGGCAAAGTCGAGGTATAGGCTGACAATGCGATTCAGCATATCGACTTCCTCTTCCGAAAGATAATTCTTCGCAATCTCCGCCTCATGTTTGGTTGGCATGCCTCCTCGCCATGTTGTCAAACCCATGAAATCCTTCTCCGCATTAGCTCTATCATAGATTACCCCTGCAGCGGTATGCCCGTGGGCAGCAAAGTGCATCTTGTTCTGAACGATCTTAAAGAACTGTTGGGTGAGAGCCGTACGTGGGTCATAGTCGATGCTGAGGGCATAAATCTCCAGCACCTTGCGATAGAATACTTTCTCCGAACTACGGATGTCTCTGATGCGGGCCAACAGCTCGTCGAAATAGTTCCCTTGTCCGGCGTTTTTGAGCAAATCATCATTAAGGACGAAGCCCTTGATCATGTACTCTTTCAACACCTGGGTTGCCCACTGGCGGAACTGGACGCCACGATGCGAATTGACACGATAACCGACGCTGATAATCATGTCAAGATTATAAATGGAAGTCTTACGTTCAACCTGTCTTACTCCTTCCGTTTGAACTTGTGCAAAAAATGCACAAGTTGAATCTGCGGTCAGCTCACCTTCATTGTATATTCTTTTGATATGTCGTTGTATAGTTGAGCGGTCGCGCTGAAACAGCTCCGCCAT
>CAJJQT010000013.1 GCA_905193995.1 uncultured Porphyromonadaceae bacterium
CCTTCGTACGAAGGGCAGATCCTTGTCTCCACTTTTCCTTTACTGGGCAACTACGGCGTCCCGCCCCGCGGCGGCTCACCCGACCTTAGCCAGCACTTCGAGAGCGCTCGCATCCACTGCCGCGCCATCGTGGCGCAGGACTATGCCTGGGAGCACAGCCACTGGCTGGCCGACCGCACCCTGGAGCAGTGGCTCAAGGAAGAGAAGATCCCCGGCATCTACGGCATCGACACGCGCGCGCTGACCAAGCACCTGCGTCAGGCCGGATCGATGCTCGGCAAGATCGTCTTCGAGGGGCAGCCCGACGACGTTGTCGATTTCTATGACCCGAACGCCGAGAACCTGATCGCCATGACCTCGTGCGGCGACGTCACCGAGTACGGCCCCGCCGACGGCAAGCGCGTGGTGCTGGTCGACTGCGGCATCAAGCACAATATCATCCGCTGCCTCGTGGCCCGCGGCGTCCGCGTCGTCCGCGTGCCGTGGGACTTCGACTTCAACACCCTGGAGTGGGACGGCCTGTTCATCTCCAACGGCCCCGGCAACCCCGACTTCGCCGAAGTGACCGTCGACCACATACGCCGTGCCCTGCCCCTGGGCAAGCCCGTCTGCGGCATCTGCATGGGCAACCAGCTGCTGGCCAAGGCCGCCGGCGCCAAGACATACAAGCTCAAGTACGGCCACCGCAGCCACAACCAGCCGGTGCGCCGCCTCGGCACCGATTCCTGCTACATCACCTCGCAGAACCACGGCTTTGCCGTCGATGACTCGACGCTGCCGGCCGACTGGGAGCCGCTGTTCGTCAACATGAACGACGGCACCAACGAGGGCATCCGCCACCGCTCGCTGCCCTACTTCTCGGCCCAGTTCCACCCCGAGGCCTCGAGCGGCCCGCGCGACACCGAGTTCCTTTTCGATGAATTTGTCAACCTCCTGAAATGATGAACAAAGACACTACCATAAAGAAAGCCCTGCTGCTGGGCAGCGGCGCCCTGAAGATCGGCGAGGCCGGCGAATTCGACTACTCCGGCGCACAAGCCCTGAAGGCCCTGCGCGAGGAAGGCATCACCACGGTGCTCATCAACCCCAACATCGCCACCGTGCAGACCTCCGAGGGTTTTGCCGACAAGATCTACTTCCTGCCCGTGACGCCCGAATTCGTCGAGCGCGTCATCGAGCGCGAGCGCCCCGACGGCATCCTGCTGGCCTTCGGCGGCCAGACGGCCCTCAACTGCGGAGTCGAGCTCTACCGCTCGGGCGTTCTGGAGAAGTACGGCGTCAAGGTGCTCGGCACGCCCGTACAGGCCATCATCGAGACCGAGGACCGCGAGCTGTTCGTCGAAAAGCTCGACCAGATCGACGTCAAGACCATTCGCAGCAGTGCCGCCAGCGACATTCCCGCCGCCCTGGCCATCGCCGAGGATCTCGGCTACCCGGTCATCGTCCGCGCGGCCTACGCCTTAGGCGGCCTCGGCAGCGGATTCTGCGAGAACGCCGCCGAGCTGTCGGCCCTGGTCGAGAAAGCTCTGGCATTCTCGCCCCAGGTACTTATCGAGAAGTCGCTCAAGGGCTGGAAGGAAGTCGAATACGAGGTCGTGCGCGACCGGTTCGACAACTGCATCACCGTCTGCAACATGGAGAACTTCGACCCGCTGGGCATTCACACCGGCGAGAGCATCGTAGTGGCTCCGTCGCAGACCCTGAGCAACGACGACTACCACAAGCTGCGCTCGCTCGCCATCAAAATCATCCGCCATATCGGCATCGTCGGGGAATGCAACGTGCAGTACGCCTACGACCCCGACTCGATGGACTACCGCGTCATCGAGGTCAACGCCCGCCTGAGCCGCTCGTCGGCCCTGGCGTCGAAAGCCACAGGCTACCCGCTGGCCTTCGTGGCCGCCAAGCTCGGCCTGGGCTACGGCCTGTTCGACCTCCGCAACAACGTCACCCGCTCTACCTCGGCGTTCTTCGAGCCCGCGCTCGACTACGTGGTGGTGAAGATACCGCGCTGGGACCTCGGCAAGTTCCACGGCGTCAACCGCGAGATCGGCTCGTCGATGAAATCGGTCGGCGAGGTCATGGCCATCGGACGCACCTTCGAGGAAGCCTTCCAGAAAGGTCTGCGCATGATCGGCCAGGGCATGCACGGCTTCGTCGAGAACAAGAAGATGCGGTGCGACGACCTCGACAAGGCGCTGTCGTCGCCGACGGACCGCCGCGTGTTCGCCCTGGCGGCCGCTTTCGCGCGCGGCTACAGCGTCGCCCGCATCCACGAGCTGACCAAGATCGACCGCTGGTTCCTCTACAAGCTCCACAATATCATCGCCACGGCCGGTGACCTCGAGAAATACGACGATATCGAGACCATTCCCGCCGAGTTGCTGCGCCTGGCCAAGGAGCAGGGATTCAGTGACTTCCAGATAGCCCGCTCGGTGCTCAAAGGCGCCATGACCGACAGCCAGACGGCCCTGCTCGAGGTGCGCCGGCGCCGCAAGAAGCTCGGCATCGTGCCCGTGGTGAAGCAGATCGACACCCTGGCCGCCGAATATCCGGCCATGACCAACTACCTCTACCTGACCTACAACGGCAGCGAGAGCGATGTCGAATACCTCCACGACCACCGTTCGGTGATCGTCCTCGGCTCGGGCGCCTACCGCATAGGCTCGTCGGTCGAGTTCGACTGGTGCTCGGTCAATGCCCTGATGACCGTAAAGCAGCAGGGCTGGCGCTCGGTCATGATCAACTACAACCCCGAGACCGTGTCGACCGACTACGACGCCTGCGACCGCCTCTACTTCGACGAGCTCACCTTCGAGCGCGTCATGGACATCATCGACCTCGAGCAGCCTCACGGCACGATTCTATCGGTCGGCGGTCAGATACCGAACAACCTCGCCACGCGCCTCGACAGCTGCGGCGTCAACATCTTAGGCACCTCGGCCGCAAGTATTGACAACGCCGAGGACCGCCACAAGTTCTCGGCCATGCTCGACCGCCTCGGCATCGACCAACCCCGCTGGCGCGAGCTCACCAGCATGGACGACATCAACTCGTTCGTCGACCAGGTCGGATTTCCGGTGCTCGTCCGCCCCAGCTACGTGCTCTCGGGCGCGGCCATGAATGTATGCTCCAACCGCGAGGATCTTGTCCGCTTCCTTGAACTTGCCTCGGAGGTGTCGAAGCAGCACCCCGTCGTCGTGACCGAGTTCATCCAGGACGCCAAGGAGATCGAGATGGACGCTGTGGCGCAGGACGGAGTCATCAAGGCCTACGCAATATCCGAGCATATCGAATATGCCGGTGTCCACTCCGGCGACGCCACTATCCAGTTCCCGCCTCAGAAGCTCTACGTCGAGACTATGCGGCGCATCAAGAAGGTGTCGTCGACCATCGCCAAGGCCCTGAACATCTCAGGTCCGTTCAACATCCAGTTCCTGGCCAAGGACAACGACATCAAGGTCATAGAATGCAACCTGCGCGCTTCGCGCTCGTTCCCGTTCGTGAGCAAGGTGCTAAAGATCAACTTCATCGACCTGGCCACGCGCATCATGCTCGGCGAGCAGGTCGAAAAGCCCGCCAAGAGCGCCTTCGACCTCGACTACGTCGGCGTGAAGGCCTCGCAGTTCTCGTTCTCGCGCCTGCAGGGCGCCGACCCGGTCCTCGGTGTCGACATGGCGTCGACCGGTGAGGTCGGCTGCATCGGCGAGACCACCTCGGAGGCCGTGCTCAAATCGCTTCTTTCGGTCGGTCACCGCGTGCCGCGCAAGGGCGTCCTGCTCAGCTCGGGTACGGCCAAGCACAAGGCCGCCATGCTCGAGGCCGCACGCCGGCTGGCCAAGGACGGCTACAGGCTCTACGCTACCGAAGGCACTCACAAGTTCCTTGCCGACAACGATGTGCCTTCGACTCTTGTGTACAAGCCATCCGAGCCCGACCGCCATCCGCAGGCTCTCGAGATACTGCACAACCACGAAGTAGACCTGGTCGTAAACATCCCCCGCGACCTTTCGAGCGCCGAGATCAGCAACGGCTACCGCATCCGCCGCGCCGCCATCGACCTCAACATACCGCTGCTCACCAACGCGCGCCTGGCGTCGGCCTTCATCACGGCCTTCACCACCCTTCCGACCTCCAAAGTCGAGATCCGCGCCTGGGACGAATACTAAACCAAAATGTATACAGCAGAGGAGGAAGGCAATCCGAGCCTTCCTCCTCTGCTGTGTACATTTTGTTGAAAGTCTCTATCTTTATTCGTGAAACAATAGGCTAACGACATTGGAACTCCAAAGTCTAATTATTAAAGTCTTAAGTTCTTCTATTTTTTTCTTTACATCATCTTGGTAGTCAAATAGCAATGTTGATGAAGATAGAATTGTCTGACTGCTGTCATTAACGATTGATAACTTGTAATAATAAGGTTTATATTTATTGTCTGATTTTACGGAAGCCTTTGTTATCTCATTAGTCATATCATCAAAGGCCCATTTTAAAATTGGTGATTTCCTGCATGTAGTTGAAACACAATTCCCTTTCCCATCAAGAATTGCGACATCACATATAGAATCTCCATCGGTAATGTATATATCAATTATGTTGGAGAAACCAAATTCATACCGTATATATTTACGACCCGAATCCCATCGTATTTCATTCCTGTATTCACCTTCATCGCATTCCGAAGAATAAATCATATTGGTGAAAAATAGACAAAATGTTGCGACTATTAAAAGATATTTCATCATCTAAAGTTTGGCAGCGACATGTAATTAGGAATATATTGGTTCATAGGAGCATGCTCTGTTCCATTTCTAAATAATGGGCTCCCCATATTTCGTAAAATAAGGTTCTCAAACTGAGTAATAAGTTTAAAGCGGGGTTGGAAGTTTTCTCCGAATTTCCTCCGGAACCGCAATCCAGTACATAAAATATTTCAGGTCGTTTAATTTATTATTAAAAGTTACACTGTCTGTGCCGACATATGAGTTAGTATCTGTACTATCAAAGATTATTTCTTTTTTTGATGAAGATAGTACTAATCGTTCATAAAATGGCCAATATGTTATGTTCTCAATCGGTTCCATTTCGTGACAAAATAACGCCATCGTGTCCAAGCCCCATTTCAATACGGATGCATCAACATCGATGGTGTCAATACGACAATCATTATTTCGCGTATTACCCGAGACCCAAATATAACGGTCTTTTTCAGAAACAACTAAAGACCAAATATGACCATGATGTCCTTTAATATAATAAAGAAAATTTTTCCCTTCAATTATATTAGTAATTGAGTCGCTAAAATTATTTATAACATCGAAACGTTGGCAGTCCAATTGTGAAACACATGCTATAGAGCTAACTATTAGAAAGAAATATGGTACAAGATATTTCATATCTATCTGAATATTGGTAATAAGGATGGTTGTTCATCAAGATATAGACGTATTCCTTCTTTGTCTTCTGCGAAGATAAGGCCGAAAGCATATTTGATGAACTGATAATAGAGTATAGGGTATTCTTCCTTACGTTTTTCAGCTGTTAGCTCCGGTTCATTGATTTATCAACGATGTTAAGCTTGCAGACAGCTTTTAAACGTAAATTCGCGGGGCGGTCAGAGGCGGGCGGAGCGGGAGAGGAGGATGGCGTCGAGGACGGTGATGGAGGCCATGGCGCTGACGACGGCGACGGCGCGGGGGACGACGCAAGCGTCGTGGCGTCCGCGGGGCTGTATCACCATGGGGTGCCCCTCGCGGTCGATGCCGGCCATTTCGCGCATCAGCGTCGCCACGGGCTTGAAGGCCACGCGGAAGTTGACGGCGCGGCCATTGGTGATACCGCCCTGGATGCCGCCGGAATGATTGGTGACGGTCGATATGCGCTTTTCGGCCGTCAGCACAAAGTGGTCGTTCATCTCGCTACCCAGGCGGCAGGCCCCTTCGAAACCCATGCCGTACTCGAAGCCTTTGGCGGCGTTGATGCTCATCATGGCCGATGCGAGCATGGCCTGCAGCTTGCCGTAGACGGGCTCGCCGACCCCGACAGGCAGCCCGTCGATAATGCCGGTGACGATCCCTCCGACGGTGTCGCCGGCTTCGCGCACGTATTTCACGAAGCGGGCCATCTCGGCGTCGGTCTCGGGGTCGGGACAGCGCATGCGGTGGCTGTAGACCTGCCCGAGTTCATTGAGCGTCACGTCGTTGCGCACGGCAATGTTGCCGATGCGCGAAGTGTATGCGTAGACGTGGACGCCCAGCCGGGCCAGAGCCGCGTCGGCCAGGGCGCCGGCGGCCACGCGCAGCGATGTCTCGCGGGCCGAGGCGCGGCCGCCTCCGCGGTGATCGCGGATGCCGTATTTCGCCTCGTAGGTATAGTCGGCGTGTGAGGGACGGTAGACGTCGCGCAGCTGGTCGTAGTCGGCCTCCCGGGCGTCGGTGTTGTCGATCACCATGGCGATGGGCGTGCCGAGCGTCATGCCGTTCAGGATTCCTGACAGTATGCGCACACGGTCGGATTCGCGGCGCTGCGATGCAAGGCTGTCGTCGCCGGGGCGGCGGCGCTCCAGGGCGCGGTTGATGTCGTCGGTGCTGACGCTGACTCCCGCGGGCATGCCGTCGACAATGGCTGTCATGGCCTCGCCGTGGCTTTCGCCCGCCGTGGTCAGACGGAAAATGTTGCCGAATGTGTTCATAGTTGTTTCGTTAAGTCAGCCACGGTCGCGCCCGTGAACGCAATGAGCTGCCGTGGGTCGATCTTGAGCTGCAGTCCGCGGCGGCCGGCGCTCACGAAGATGGCGTCGAAATCAGTGGCTGTGTTATGGATAAATGTGTCAAAAGGTTTTTTCATGCCGATGGGCGAGCAGCCGCCGCGGATGTAGCCGGTCAGCGGCAGGAGTTCCTTCATCGGTATCATTTCCACTTTCTTGGCGCCGGCGGCCCGGGCGGCCTTCTTGAGGTCGACTTCCATGTCGCCGGGGATCACGCATACCAGATACTGGCGCGGGCCTGAGGTGAGTACCAGGGTCTTGAACACGCGGGCGATGTCCTCGCCCAGTTCGGCGGCCACGTGTGTGGCCGCCAGATCCGTTTCGTCGACCCGGTAGGGGATCAGTTCGTATTGTATGCCGGCGCGGTCGAGCAGACGGGCCACGTTGGTCTTTTCAATCTTGTTTTTGTCAGCTTTTTCCATATCGGCAGGTAATGTGTACGTGAAAGTGACCGGAGAATCATATGCCCATCAGGTCGCGGTAGATGTCGAGGGCGTTTTTCACCTCGTCGGGCGTCACGGCCACGCCGACGCGGGGCTGCCCGACGTTTTCGAGCAGGGTGAAGTTGATCGATCCGGCTTCAGTGTTCTTTTTGTCATTCTTCATATATTCGAGGAGCTGCGGATAGTCGTCGCAGTCGAAGTCGAACGCCGTGTAGTTCGTGCGGATGTATTCGGCGAAAGTGTGCAGCCTGTCGGACGGAAATCCGAGCTTCAGCAGCGATAGCACCAGGGCTACCACACAGCCCTGGGCCACGGCGAAGCCGTGGGCTATGGGCGAGCGGCGCTTCATGGCCAGCGACTCGAAGGCGTGTCCGACGGTATGGCCCAGATTCAGGGCCATGCGCGGGCCGCTCTCGCGCAGATCGGCCTCGACGATGCGCTGCTTGACGGCCACGCTCTCCCGGAGCAGCGCGAGCAGCCGGTCGGGGTCGAAAATGGGATATACGACGCTGTAGCCGAGCAGCTTCGCGAGCATTTCGTCGCTGTCAAGCAGGGCGTGCTTGAGCATCTCGGCGTAGCCCGAGAGGAGCTCCTGCTGCGGCAGGGTTACGAAGAAGCCGGTCGAGATCACCGAGGCGTACGGCTCGGCGAAGGCGCCGATCTGGTTCTTCAGGCCGTTGAAGTTGACCCCGGTCTTGCCGCCGACCGAGGCGTCGACGGCTCCGAGCAGAGTAGTGGGCAGATTGATGAATTTCATGCCGCGCTTGAATGTGGCGGCCGCGAAGCCGCCCAGGTCCGACACTACGCCGCCTCCGACATTGATCACCGTGTCGCCGCGAGTGGCGCCGTAGTCGGCCAAGGCTTTCCACACGGTCTGGGCCGAGTCGAGGGTCTTATGCATTTCGCCGGCCTTGATCTTGATGATGCGGGCGCCCTGCACTGCCTTCGACTGCTCGGTGAGCACCGGCAGGACGAATTCGGCCGTATTGACGTCGACTATCACGAAAACAGACCGGCCGCCGAGTTCGGCGATCAGGGTGTCGACGGCTTCGCCGACGCGATTGGTGAAAATAAGCTTCTGCTCCATAGGACTTTAATAGATTCGTTTATTTAATATCGGCCTTGTCGGCTCCGTTCGCTGCGACGGCCTCTATCATATCTAACAAATCAGGAAGCATTTTGGCGCACTCTTCCATGGAATTATATACGATATTCGCCCCGTTGTCGGCCAGTACCCGCCGGTCGATCGGGCCGGTGGTGACACCTACGGTCAGGATGCCGGCCGCGGCGGCCGACCGGGTGCCCAGCGGGGCGTTGTCGATGGCGAAGGCTTCGAGCCGGCCGCATCCGGCCAGCTTCAGTCCGTAGAGGTAGGGATCGGGTTCCGGCTTGCCGCGCAGGACCGAAGCCGATGTCACCCGGCGCTCCTCGGGAAAGGCGCCGGGATAGTCCTGCTCCAGGCGTCCCAGCAGCGAGGCCTGGCCGGAGCCGGTGACGAGCACGGTGACGATGCCGCGCCTGCGCAGGGATTCGATGAGCTGCCGGGCACCGGGAATCGGCCCCACGGGCGGCATTTCGGCGAAATATTTGGCTTTCAGGGCGTAGGTGGCCGTCAGCTCGGCCTCCGACGGGATGCGGTGGAGGTGGCGGCGGATGAGCATGTCGATGGTGTCGGCGCCGCGCATGCCCTCGTAGAGGAAGAACTCGTCGTAGGGCAGGTCGATGCCTATTTCGTGCATGGTGCGCTGCCACGCCTTGGCGTGGCTGGGCATGGAGTCGTAGAGGGTGCCGTCCATGTCGATCAGGGCGGCGCGCAGTCGGCGGTTATGTGTCGTTTCAGTCATTTTCCTTAGCTTCTCTGTTGCCCGTATTGTGGCCGGCAGTGGGTTGCTTGCCGCGGCCTTTGCGGGGCTGTGTGTCGGCCGGTTCGGCGGGTGCGGGTGCCGGAATCAGCCCCTCGCGTATGAAGGCGGCCGAGTCGGCGGCCGATATGGTGTCGGCGTTCAGGTCGATAGCCGCCGCTTCTGGAGCCCTGGCTATGCGCAGGCGCCTGAAGTCGGACGAGGCCACGCCGCGCCGGAATACGTTCTCGATCTGGCGCAGCAGGTTCACGCGCGTGGTGTCGACGATGCTGACGTTCACGGGCAGATTCTCGTTGAGCCGCGTCTTGCCCAGGCGTATCTTGTATTTGTCGGGATTGCCCTTGATGTTGATGCCGAACTTGAAGGGCAGGGGCGACTTGAGCACGGCGATGTGGTAGTCGAAGTTCATCGACAGGTCGTTGTAGCCCTGCACGCCGAGGCGGTAGCGGTCCATGGTGAAGATCACGGGGAATAGCTGCAGGCGGTTGTCGCTCACGGTCATGCGCACGTCCATGTGGTCGATGATATTGCGCTGCCTGTCCTTGAACAGCAGCCATTTGCCTATGGTGCGGTATGTCTCCTTGTCGATGATCTCGAGCGAGTCGCCCTCGATGCGTATTGCGGCCGAGAGGGTAGGCAGCTCTATGTTCATCTGCCGGTCGATGTCGCAGGTGGCGGCGATGTCGGCGCTGACTATGCCGCGCATGTCGCGCAGCATCGGCATGATGGAGTCCACGGCAGGTACGAGCCGGGTGAAGCGGCCGATGTTGAAGTCATTGACTTTCAATCCGAAGCCAAACTTCAGATCGTCGGCGCGCGGGGCCGAGTACAGCGCCGACAGCTCCACCGAGCCCATCTCCGATTCGGCCGAGAGCTCGTGCAGGTTCAGGGCGCCGTTGGCGGCGAGGGCCTCGCCGCGGAAGTTGTGGAACATCAGGTCGGAGTACTTCACGTTGCGGGCGCGCATGTTGAGCCGCAGGTCGATGTTGGCCGGTATGAGCAGCGGCGCCACAGAGTCTGGTGCGTCGGCCACCATGCGGCCGAGCTCATGTTCGAGGATCGAATCGGCGGCTTCCTCCTCCTGCTCGAAGGCGTCGAGGCTTACTGTCCGCTCGTGCTGCCGGGCCGCTTCGGCCACGGCTGCCCCGCGGAAGGCTGTGCCTGCGATCTCGTTGATGTCGACTGTGTCGGACACGACGTCGAAATTGATGCGCAGCGGGCGCCGGAAGCCTCGCGATGTGAAGCCCCGGCGCATGTTCGATATGCGGCCGCTGATGAGGAAGTCGCTCGAGCCCACCTTATACTTCACGTCGGTGATCACGACGGAATCGGTGGTGAATGTGGCGTTGAGGTTGCGGATGCGGTTGCGGATCGGGAACGAGGCCGTGAACAGACCGGCGCGGCGCGACTTGATCGAGCCGCGTATGTCCCAGTCGAGCAGTAGTTTCCTTACAATGTCAGTCGTGCCCCAGTAGATTATCTCGTCGTCCTGTGAGGTATACTCGGGGTGAACGCGCGGCCGATGGCGCGGATTGGGCCGGTGCTTGCGGATGGCATAGGCATAGACCGAATCGAGGGGCATTTCGGGGTGTACCTGACGCAGCGAGTCGGCCGTTTGCCTTACGCGCGGCGGCAGACGGTCGGCGCGGGGCATCTTGTGGGCGGTGAATTCGAGCTGCGATCCCGAGAGCATCATGCGCGAGTCGGGCGAGCCGAACGAAGCGTAGCGGATGCCCAGGTTGAAGTCGAACTGCGGCAGCCGCGAGTGGTTTTTGAAACGTTTCATCGTCACACGCCCGTCGACCTCGCGGATCTTCATCGTGGTGGAGTGGCCGAATAGTTCGAGATTGAAACTCTTCAGTTTCAGCGCACCGCCCATCGGAATGATGACCGTGGTGTCGGCCGAAGCATGGCGGTTGGAAGCCCCGACTCCGAGCGACAGGCCCGTGAGGGTCATGCCGGCGTCGCCGTCGATGATGTTGAGCGAGTCGATGCGGAGGCTGCCTGTGAGCAGGCTGTCGGCGCGGCCGAAACGCTCGTTGGTGCCGAATTTCAGACATGTATTGCCGGCGTATAGCATCAGGTTGGTGTCGTTGGCCAGGTAATAGAGGTCGCGGCCGTCGAGGTCGCCGCGCAGCCGCAGGCGGTGGAATGTATCGCGGGTGAGCATCGACGGCGAGCCCTCGAATTCGAGATCGAGTGTCAGGCGGCCGCTCAGCGAGCCGTGCAGCAGGTCGGCTACCTGGCGCGGCAGCCGGCGCAGGTTGGTGCGTCCGCGCACTTTGCCGCTCACCTGCGGATCGTCGAGTACGCGCGTGACGCGGCAGTTGACGGTGAGATCGGTAGCCGGACCCTGCACCAGGAAATCGTGAAGCGAGAAGACCGCGGCGTTCAGATCGTTGCCGGCCAGTGTGGCGCGGATCGTGCCCCCGACGCGGGTAAAGTTTGCGCGCCCGAAGCGTACGGCGCCGGGAAGCAGGTTCAGGGTCATCTCCGCGCTCGGGATCGAGTCTGTGGTCAGGTTGAAGGGCGCAGTGCTGCGTGCGTTGAAACTCAGCGACACGTCGGTGGAGAAATTGCGGGCCGACAGATCGTATAGCTCGCGCACGGAGTCGGGGATCACTCCCAGCACGCGCTCGATGCGCATTTCGCCCAGCTCGAGGTCGAAGTCTTTCACCACTATGTCGCGTCCGAAGTCGACGTGGGCGTTGACTGTGGCCTCGAGAAAGTCGGCGACGAGTTTGAAATTGTCAAGCTCGAGTTCGGTGGGCTTGGCCGAGCTCCAGCCCACGCCTCCGCTGACGCCGAAATTCAGCCTGTCGAGGTTGTACAGTCCCAGCGCCGGCGAGGCCACGTCGCCGCCCAGGTCGAGGCTGTAGACGGGCGCGCCCTCGCCTTTGATGGCGAAGGAGTTCAGCAGGATGTGGAAGTGCTCGCCCGTGGCCATATTGGTGAACCGTATCGGTCCGGGCCGCACGATGCGGAATTCGTTGATCGAGATCTCCATCGGCGAGCTTTCAGTCGCTGCGGTGTCCTCCGATGTGTATATCAGATAGTTGCTGTGGCCCTCGTCGACCGTGAAGAGGTTCACTGCCGGCGCCGTGAACGTGATGTCGCGCAGCGACAGTCTGTTGGCCAGCAGCGCGGCCAGGTTGATGGAGCCTTCGAAGCTTTCCATCGTCAGCAGCGTGTCGGCCTGCGACGGTATGTCGCTGCGGCCGCCGGCGCGCATCCTGACCATGGGCTCGGAGATTACCAGCAGGCTGTCGACACGTATTTTCACGAACGGAGCCCGGCCGTGGAAGTCAAGTTCAACCCGGCCGACCGACACGCGGGCGTCGAGCATCGAGTTGGCAACCCGTTCGACTATGGGCGTGAGCTGCTCCGGGCTGAGCAGCTTCACCACGCAGATCGCCGCGGCCACGACGGCCAGTACGGCGGCCATTGCCGTCCATGCACAAATTTTCAGGATTCTGCGTACCGTTTTCATTGCCTTGGTCTGACAGTTATGTGGAAGCAGCTCTGCCTGGCTTCGAATTTGACGTAGCAGCGGCCCCCGGCGCGCATCGTCCTGAGCACCGAGGCCAGCAGGTTTTTCAGGTCCTCGAAGTCGCGTGCCGGTCCGCCCTGGCCGTCGTAGACGAATTTCGAATAGCTGATGTCGAATGTGGTTCCGTAGCTGTGGGTCGACTCGCCTGTGGCGTTGGTGTTGACGCGGCGCAGGCGCTCGACGGTCTGCGGCGTGCGCAGCACGCTGGTCACCTTGATGCGGTAACTGCCGCCGCCGCGGGCGGCGAGCGAGTCGTTGAATGCGCGGCCGATGTCGTCGAGCAGCTGGGCAGCCTCAGGCACCAGGTAGGCGTAGGAGTGCGTCAGCCGGTCGAGATAGTACTCCGGACACGACTCCACACGCACCAGATCGCGGCTCAGGCGCCGTATGTCGGCGTCGTTTCGGATCGGGCTGATGCCTATGGCTCGCGCCGCCTCAAGCTGCACGTGGTTGCTGTCGTTGAAGATCGTGCGCAGCGAGCCGGGCATCACCACGCGGAAGCGCTCGAATCCGTCCTCCGGGGCTGGAAACGTGAGTGCGTACGGGTTGTCAGGCGCGTCGGTCAGTATGTCGGCGAGCAGCTCGCGGTCTGAGCCGCTGAGCGCGTCGCCGCCGTCGGCCGAGCATCCGCCGTTGGCCAGCAGCGTCGTCACGGCCGCAATCACGGCCAAAATATGTAGTTTGGAATATTTTCCGCTCATTATATCGCAATTTGGGCCAAAGTTACGAATTTCCATCGAAATTTGCTGTATCTTTTTTCTGGCCGCCCGTTAATTCTTCGCGGCTGAACTTGCACGTATCAGAATTAATGACTATTTTTGTAACATCATATTAGCAGTATTATGATTCTTGACTCAAAAACTAACAGTATATTATCAGTATAATAAGCGGGCGCGGGGCGATTGCTCGCCTGCCGCGCCCGCGTCAGTGTTGCTTTAGTGGCTGTCAGTCGAGGTTGTGTATGCAGCCCATGAAGAGCGGTATGCGGTGCTTGTTGTTTATCAGCACGAGCATGAACGGTCCGTCGACCTTGAACTCCACTTTTTCCGGCGATGTGCTCAGGAAATCGCCCGTATGGGTCAGGGCGGCGGCTTTAGTGCCTTCTTCGTCCAGGGAGAACCAGACATTCTGCCGGACTATTCTTGCATCCGATCCCAGAAATACTTCTTTGTCGGAAGCATCGGCCGAAAGGGCAACCACGTCCTTGTCAGTGGGATATCCGAGGCTTAAAAGCGGGGTGTATACGTTGATTTCACTTTCAAATGTCAGCTTAGGCACCGTCAGTTCTGCTTCGCATTGAGTCAGACTCCCGATGATCTCACCGAACCGGCTGTAAGTCATCGCACCGGCGATGTCATCGATCTTGTTTTCGCCCACAGGCCTGATTACAAACAGGGTGTAGTCGCCGGTGTATGGCAGCCCGACCATGTGCATGATGCCGTCGGCATAATAGCCGGCATGCATCCGGCCGTGCATCATCTCGGGCTCTGATTCGATCCTGCTGCCGTAGAATTTGCCCGGGGCTGTCATTTCCGGCTTGAAAGGTTCGGCCCATGTGCTTTCGAAATAGATTGTATTCGCGAATTTGATATCGTTTCCTTTGATCAGAATCTTCTCGATATCCTTGATAAGGCCGCGGGTGTTGTCCGAGATCCAGCCGTTGACAGTCTCTGTCGACAAATCGGAGGCGAAGTCGATCTGCGACACAGTGGCGCCGTAAGTCCGTGCCATGCGGTTGCGGTAGCCGCCGTTGAGTGTCAGCGGCGTGTCATACCACACGGCGTTGGCAAAGAACAGCTGAGCCTTGTGGCTTTGGTCTGTAAGATAACTCATCAGCGAAGTCGACACATTGCGAAGTCCTTCAGTATCAGTCATCCCCGCGCTTTTCACAACTTTGGCGGCCGATTCCGCATCGTACGAGTCGGCAATCATGCTCAGGCAGGCCGAAAGACCCACGGGCGAAAAGATATAATAATCGCTTTGAGAACTTGAAGCCATTAATTTATTGAAACTGAAAGCCCATTCGTTGAAGCCCTGCACGGCCGCGGCGTCGAGGCCGAGCGTGGAGCGCGAGGCAAGCGGAGCAACGTAGTTATATCCTTTTCCTGCCGGAACGAATTCACCGCTCTCGGCCTTGGGTTCGTCAGACGAACATCCCGATGCGACCACAGCCATACAGCCGGCAATCGCCATCATTCTAAACATTTTCATAGCTTCTGATTTTTTTAATTGTGATATTTAGATTCTTATTTTTTTACAAGTACGTAAAATACATTGTCGTATATTGACTTCTCATCGCTTCTGGACGGAAACGTTGGTTTCGGGTCAGGTCCAGGATGGATATTCGTAGAGTGTTCAGGATTGAAAATACCATCAAGAAAGAAACCATTATTCTCTCCGTTATATCCCCAGTTATGATTTATGTATTTGTAAACCGAAGCTACGCCGGGATATGTGACACCATTTTTTACGGTATTTACAGTTATGGAGGCAATATAATTGCCATCGGCAAGCCATATATGCGATACTTTATCCGAAGAATTACTCTCTCCAAACATTATAGCTACATTCCCGTCTGTGTCCAGGTCATTAAAAAGACTTGAAGTTGGAGTCCGTCCGCTGTGTTGTTTGTTTGGGAATAAGGTTGTGAAACCATTGATCATTCCATCGTACGTTACACCTGTAGCTGCAGTAAAATGAAATTCATCATCGATAAAAGACGAATTAGTATAGACGGCAATTTGTCGGCAGAGTCTCCCTAAATCACAATGGGCCTCATAATTTGCTCCGCAGGTATCCATATGGGTAGCCACCAATGGAAAGGTCTGTTCTAAGCTGTTGACAGATCTTTTATGTTTTAGCATTTCGGACCAGTTGAAATTTACCGCGTCTTTATCTTTTCCGGGGAATGTCAGCTGAAGCGAGGCAGGGCTCTGAAAAAAGAAGCATAGTTCAGCCAATGCGAGGTTTCCGCATCCTGTGACTCTATTGTCAAAGTATTTGTTTTCGGGCCAATATTGACCACCCTCGAGAGGAACACGGGGACCGTTTCGATGCTGAAACTTTACTATAAAAGAATGATCCTCCGGAGGATTGGCGGAGCGGGATAATATGGATTTTTCTTTAACATATGCCTTGGCATACTGTAAGAAGAATTCAAAGTTTTCATTTCTTTCTTATCAAAAAAGCCTTTATCCGCCAAAATGCTGTATACAGCTG
>CAJJQT010000014.1 GCA_905193995.1 uncultured Porphyromonadaceae bacterium
TGGCGACTGCCTCGGCACCTGTCCCAAGTGCGAGGCCGAGGTCTGCTACCTCGAGCAGCAGCTCCGCGCCCGCAGCCTGGCCGGCAAAGCCGTCGCCCTCGCCGGAATATCGGCCGGTTTGATTCTCATGTCGGGTTGCTCGAAAATTCCGTCTGCCGAATCGATTTGCCCAGATGTATCCCTGCAAGGCGAACCTGAAATCAAGACGGAACAGATAGATGATAGCGAACAGAATAATTACGCGGAAGAAGTTACAACTGGCGGTGAAGTTGAAGTGATAGAACACGATTCCATATATCAAGAGTTGAATGGCTATAGTGCTGTTGTTATAAGAGATGAAACACTTCCGTCCCATATTTACGATGTTGAGGAGGTAGATGTGCCTCCTAAATTTCCCGGTGGACATCCGGCGCTCCAGCAATTTATTGACAAGCATATGATTTATCCTGAGGATGCGAAAGCTGAGTGTATAGAAGACAGGGTCAAAGTTTCTTTTGAAGTCGATACTTCGGGGCATGTGTGCAACCCTCTGATACTGACTCCCGGGAACCATTCTCTTGACCATGAAGCCTACCGAATTATGAAGCTTTTGCCTGATTTCATCCCGGCCAAGCGAGATGGAAAAAAAGTTGCTGTATGGATGACGATGACTATAGATTTTAATTTATCTAAATTTTGATTTTATGGCACGGGGAAAGCAGACATGCAGGATACTTAAGGAAATTCGGCGGCAGATCGCCGAAGCCAACGACATCAAGCTCATAACGTCGGAATGCACGTTCCGTGGCGACTGTCTGGGCACGTGCCCTAAGTGCGAGGCCGAGGTCAGCTACCTCGAGCAGCAGCTCCGCGCCCGCACCCTGGCCGGCAAAGCCGTCGCCCTCGCCGGAATATCCGCCGCAGCCCTTACGATGCTCGCTTCTTCGCCGATTGAGGCTCAGGAGCTTCAGTCACCGCAGCAAAAAGTGGATATCGGTCGTATGACCGGGTGTATGGCTCCCGGACCTGAACAGGATACGCTCAAAATCAAGGGCACAGTAGTCGGGGCTGATTCTCTGGCAGACGGAACAGTCCCTTATGATCCCGTGTGGGGCGCAGTTATAAAAAATAGCAACCTAAATAAGGAAACCGTAACAGATTCTCTCGGAAATTTCACCATTCCTGCTAATCCGGGCGATATTCTGATGATAAATTATGTCGGTTATTATGACCAAAAGATCTTGGTCCCTGAAGATATGCATGATCTGAAAGTCATACTTATACCTGATCCTATAGTATTAGGCGAAGTCGTTCGGATTGAGGATGCGGTTATTGTTCCATATCTTGACCTCAAAATACTTGATGAACACGGACGGCGCATTGATCCCGAAAATATCAGCGTTGAAAGAATCTGGACTGACGAAGACGGAGAAGAAGAGTCGGAAACGATTGATACATACAATTATAATGAAGACTTGCCCTGCCTGATTCATTGGGATTACGGCAATGGTCTGGTCGATGATGACGGCATACCTCTGAAAGAAGCTACTTTCCGCATCGAGGCTGAAGGCTATGACGAACCTGTAATAATCAAGGTGAAAGCCCCCAAGCGCAAGGCCAAAAAGACTGTGAAATTCAAACGCAAAAAAGACTGATGAAAGAATACCGCATAAATGTGCCCGAGGCTTACGCCGGGGATGAAAAATTTGTACGCGAATGGCAGAAAATGCTTGGCGGCCAGGTGTACGACGCCGTTTACGGGCCCTTTATCGAGCTTCTGAAAGCGACGAGGCGAAAAATCCGCCGTTACAACACGACCGATCCCGACGATTCCGATGCTCTCGCCGCCCAGCTGCGCGAGCTGCTCGGCGCCTGCGGCCGGCAAATCACCGTCAACCCGCCGTTTCAGTGCGACTATGGCTGCAATCTGTATGTCGGCGAGAATTTCTTTGCCAACTTCAATTTCACGGTCCTTGATGAGGCTCCGGTAGAGATCGGCGACAATGTGTTCATCGGTCCGAATGTCAGCATCTACACCGCCTGCCATCCCCTCGACCCCGACGAGCGCCGCAAGGGCGTGGAGTGGGCCGAGCCGGTACGCATCGGCAACGACGTGTGGATCGGCGGCTCGACTACCATCCTGCCCGGCGTGACCATCGGCGACCGCTGCACCGTCGGCGCCGGATCGGTCGTCACCCGCGACATTCCTGCCGCCTCGCTTGCCGTGGGCAATCCGTGCCGGGTCATCCGCACAATCTGATTTCTGTCATTATTTAACTAATTTTTAATTATTCGTGGCATTTTTGTTGCGGATCAGGGATTTTTGCTTACCTTTGCGAAAAAATAATACAAACAACTATTTTTCAATTTAAATTCCAGTCTTTTCTATGAAAAAGTTATTTCTGCTGCTTTTGGGAACCGCGTTGCTCGGCTCGGCCGGCGCGCAGGCCAAGACAGTGTATGCCTACAAGACCTGGGAGCCTGACACTGAGACTCCCGATCGCGGCATCATCGCCTTCGATCCCGCTGATGTACAGCATCCGACCATGATCACCCATCAGCCCAACGACGGAGTGATCTACGGCGGTTACTACTTCAATTACCATTGGTTCGCCCAGGTTACAAGCAAGGGCACCCAGTCATCGATCCAGGGCTTCTACGACGTTGACATGACCACCGGCGAACGACGCCTCATTGCCAAGGGTGGCACAAAGCTCATCGACATGACCTACGACTACACCACCGGAACGGTCTATGGCGTGCGAACCGGCAACAAAATCCTCTGTACGCTCGACCCGGCTACCGGCTCCGTAGCTCAGGTCGGTCAGTTCAGTAACCAGGGCCAGGAGGTGTACATGCTGGCCATAGCCGCCGATATCGACGGCACGCTCTACGGCGTATCGCCCGATGGAAATTTCTTCAGGATCGATCCAAAGACAGCTGCCGTGACATCCGTGGGAGTCCTGAACGTGAAGCCCGGATTCGACCAGACCATGACCTTCGATCACAACGACGGAACCCTCTATTGGTTCAATAATGGCGACCATACGCTCTACACCATCGACAAAACCACTTGCACGGCCACCGAGCTGGGGTCGGTAGGCCTCGACGGAGGCGCCTCGAGTCTCGGATCGATGTTCGTGCCCTATATCAACTCACCGGCGGGTGCGCCCGACCGTGTCACTGCAGCTACGGCCACGGGCCTGCCTGCAGCGGTGGAACTGAAATGGACGCATCCCACCGCGACTGTCCGCGGTGAGAAACTTACTGCCTACAGCGGAGTGCGTATCGTGCGCGACGGCGCGACCATAGCCACTTTGCCTTTCGGCACAGAGGCCCTCGGCACGGCGGCTTCGTATATAGATCGCGACGTGACCGCCGGCCGCGAATACACCTATGAGATCGTGCCCTTCAATGCTGCCGGCGACGGCGGTGTCGACGCAGTGAAGCTTTCAGCCCATGTCGGAGCCGACCGCCCCGGTATGGTCGGCGATTTCAAGGTGACTGTCGGCGACGGCTGCGCGCAGCTGAGCTGGACCGCACCGACCGCAGGCGCCGCCAACGGAGTATTCTCGCCTGCCGACGTCACCGGCTACCAGGTGAAACGCGGCACTCGCCTGCTCGCTACGCTCCCCGCCGACCAGCTGAGCTACGAGGATCAGGTAAGCTACGGCAAGTACACTTATTCGGTGGCAGCCGTCTCTAATCAGGGCACCGGCATTGAAGCGACCGCTGAGAATGTACTTGTGAAGCCCGCGTCGTGGATCATAATGTCCGATGGAGAAGCCGCAGTTGATGCCGGCACCGTATACACCTTCTACGACGAAGGCGGCCCCAGCGGCAACTACGGCAATTCGAGCAATTACACCCTGACGCTTGCGCCGTCGGACCAAAACGGCGTTGTCACCGTCGAATTCAAGTCGCTCGACATCGAGAGCTACGACGGCCTGTCAGTTTATCAGGGCCGCGGCACCGCCGGTGAGCTCGTAGGCAAGTTCAGCGGCACGTCTGTGCCGGCCGAACTTAGGCACCTCGAGTCGACCGCGTCCGACGGCTGTCTCACGTTCGCATTCGTATCTGACGTCATGGAGAACTGCGCCGGCTGGGAAGCTTCAGTCACCGCCTTCACGCTGAGCAGCTGCGACCTGGCGGCCAATGCGCTGAACGTGCCTTCCATCGCCGTGGCAGGCGAAAAGACCTCCGTCGCCGTCACCGTCTCCAACAAGGGCGTCAGCACCGCCAAGGGCTATACTGTCGAGATTCTTGACGGCACAAACGTTGTAGCCTCGGCGCAGGGACCCGACATCGCCCCGCGTGCCGCCGCTGTGACCACCGTCGAATTCACTCCGGCCGTCGAAGGCACCGTGACCCTTGCCGCCCGCGTGCGCCTCAGCGGCGACACGGACGAATCGAACGACGTCAGCGAGCCCAAGTCGCTGAAAGTCCTTGCAGCAGGATCGGCTTTCGTCGACATTCCCGTGGAGGATCCCGCGACGCTTTACGTGGTGCCTGTCTCATTTATGGGCTTTGAATCGATCAGTGAGACCATCCTGCCCTCCGCTCTGCTTGCCCCCGGCAAAGACCTGCAACTGGCGGCCATCACGTTCCCGTTCGCCGAATGTACGGCCAGCTATGACGACGTGCCTTTCACACTTTGGGTTGGCGAATGCACGGGCCGCACTCTTGCAGCCACGACCGTTCCCGCATCGCAGCTCACCAAGGTGTTCGAAGGCAACGTCAGCATAGCGGGCGGGAGTGCCGAACTGACCTTCTATCTCGACAAGCCGTATACCTACACCGGTCAGGACCTCGTCTATATGATCCACAAGCACAAGAGCCCGACAGACCAGAGCGGCGTCACTTTCTACGGAGAATATGACTACGCTGGCCATCACGCCGACTGCACGCGCTTCGCATCCAACTGGGATGAAGAAGCCGAGCCGCTCGATCCTGAAGCTAACTTCGGCTACGGCCCGTCGAACATGCGTCCCGGCGCACGTCTTATCTTCTCGAAGACGGGCGGAGGAGTAGGCGACGTTACCGTCGTCCCGGCTCACGCTGTCGCGCTCGACGGCCGCACCCTCACCGCCGCCGAAGGCGCGCGCATTTACAACGGCGCAGGCATGCTGACCGCCGTTCTCGAGGCCGGGGAGCAGATCACTCTCGCTCCGGGCATATATGTCGTTGCCACTCCCGCGGGCTCTCTGAAGATTGCCGTAAGGTAATAATTCCGTCTGATTCCATAATGGACCGGTTCCTCTGCCAGCAGGGGTGCCGGTCTTGTTTTTGCCGCTTTGAGTCTGTCGGATTTATGATGAAAACGCCATAATGTTGGCCGTTCGGTACAAAAATCGCAGGGGGTGTCGCCATTTGTGCCGCTATTTTGTTACTTTTGTAAAACACATAAAGCACAGTCCTATGAAACGAACCTCTATCGTCCTGCTCGTGCTTGCCGTGGCTGCCGCTTCGTCGGTGGCTTCCGGCATGACATACGAGAAAGTCCGCTACGGCGACTTCGAGCAGTGGGTGACCCGTAATATAAAGGAATCCGCCATTATCGGCGGACACCAGCGCAAGGTATATGCCATCGGGCCCGACGAGACCGTCAACGGCAGCATAGCATATGTGCCCAAGGGAGGCTCGCCCTGGGCCTCGTCGAATGTTTTGGCCAAGGTGGCCGGTGTCACAAAGACATCCAATGCCGTCTATCCCGACAACCGTCCCAGCGGAGGGCGTTGCGCCCGCCTTACCACACAGATCGAGACATGCAAGGCTATCGGTATCATCAACATAAAGGTACTCGTGGCCGGGTCGATTTTTCTGGGCCGCATGTTCGAGCCTATCAAGTCGACCTCCGATCCGTATTCCAAGATGGAGATGGGTATTCCGTTCACCAAGCGGCCGGCAGTGCTCTGCTACGACTACGCCTTAAATATTCCCGAAGGCAACGCACGCATATATTCGTCGGGGTTCGGTTCGCAGAAGACTCTGCCGGGTCACGACCGGGCCGAAGCCATGATTCTGCTCCAGCGTCGCTGGGAGGACGCCGACGGCAACATATACGCCAAACGCGTCGGTACGGGCCGCGAGCAGCTCGGCACCTCCACTAACGGCTGGCTCAACCGTCACTCGCTGCCCATTCACTACGGCGACATCACCGGGCAGCCATACTATAAATCCTACATGGGTCTCATACCGGAGGGCAAGTCGTACTATGCGCGCAACTCCAAGGGCAAGATGGTGCCCGTGAGGGAAGTGGGGTGGGACAGCCCCGACGCCGAACCCACGCACATGATCCTGATGTTTTCGGCCGGCAGCGGCGAGCCGTACACCGGCACGCCGGGACTCACAATCTGGATCGATAACGTCGAGCTCGGTTATGAATGACGGACGGCAGGATGCCTTTTGTCGCGCACCTTCTCAGCGTCCAGTCTGCAATATATAGGGGAGGGGAGCTTTCATGCGCACCGGGAAACCGGCCGGTATGGACTTGAGCGCCCTGAGCGCTTCGGCCACATCCGTATGCGATGACAGAATTACATAATAGTAAGGTTCGGCCGTCTCGGCCACGAAAGCTGACGGATAGCCGGCGTCGACGAGGCGCTCGCGCATCGACTTCGCGTTAAACAGCTGCTTGAACTGTCCTACCACAACATTGTAAGGCTTCAGATTCTCGCGGATGGCTCCGCCTCCGTCGGTCACGGCCAGGCGCTGGTGGCGGATCTCGACGCTGTCGGTGCCGATTACGGCCGTGTGCGACGTCATCGAACGCTGTGCGCCGTAGATTGTCGACTGTATGTCGCCGATGGTGTCGCGCCCGGCCATGGCGCGGTCGTAGGCCGCGCGGTAGTTGGCTTCGGTTGTCTTGCAGCCGACCAGACCGGCCAGCAGCGCGGCTACGGCCGCTGCCGCAGTTAGTTTCTTCATCATTTTTTTCAGTCAGACTTTTTGCCGAGTTCGATCACTTCAAGGTCGCGGATTTCCGTGCCGTCGATGACAAGGCGCACGAGTGTGCGCTGCTGCTGCCAGCCGTGGTATCCGGCTGCGCCCGGGTTGACATGCAGCAGGTCGAGCTCCGGATCGTACATCACCTTGAGTATGTGGCTGTGGCCGGCGACCATCAGCCGCGGGCGGCTTTCGATCATCATCCGGCGGATCCCGGGCGCATAGTGGCCGGGATAGCCGCCGATGTGTGTCATGAATACCGGTACGTCCTCCACCCGGAATTCAAGCACCTCCGGGCATTCGCGCGTGATCGGTCCGGGGTCAATGTTGCCCCGCACCGCGCGTACAGTGGGCGCGCAGGCCCGCAGGCGCTGCAGCGTGTCGAGGCAGCCTATGTCGCCCGCGTGCCAGATCTCGTCGCAGCCGGCGAAGTGCGCGGCATAGCGGTCGTCCCAGCACGAATGGGTGTCGGAGAGTATTCCGATACGTTTCATTTCATCTTGCGGGCGATCTGCTCGGGGATTGCCTTCTTATTGACCAGAATGTCGACTGTCTTGGCCAGGAAGTATGGTACCGACACATAGAAATAGCCGCCGAAAGCGTTGTTGGTGTCCCACGAGTTCTTTACCTTGTAGTAGGGGTTGCCCTCACGGTCTGTGGCGGTACCTACGATCACCATGCCGTGGTCGTCGGTGGTCTCCTGCGAGTCAAACATGGCCTGGCGCGATTCCTGTGTGACGGTGATCTCCTCCACCGGGCCGTCGAAGTCGAAGCGCTTCTTCTCGCGGTCGCGGTCCGACAGCTTCACCCAGCGGGCCAGTTCAGTGCCGGTCAGATCGGCTTCTTCGGTGGCTTTCGGCATCAGGGCCACGCCTTCGTTCCACTTGAAGCCGCCTTCGCTGACGTCAGCCGCCCAGCACACTGTGTAGCCGTTGGCCAGCGCATTGTCGACGATGGTCTTCAGCTCGTCGAGAGGCACATTCTGGTAAGGCGCCCACAGCCAGTTGTCGGCCACTTCGAGCACGAAAGGCTTGTAGAAAGGATGGTGAGTGAATGATGTTATTGCCATGAAGTCGTCAGGGCTGACGCCAAGCGATGCGGCGAAGGTCTGCGGAGTGTAGGTCTTGCCTTTGTATGTGAATGTCTGCGGTTCCTCGCCCAGATAAGCGTCGAGTACGCCGTCGAATGCGTTTTGCCATGCGGTCGACACTTTTCGGTTGGGTTTGCCGACTACCGTCTTGACGAGTCCCGACAGGATGCCGTCCATCTCGCCGTGCACGTGCTTGTCCTCACCGTAGAGCAGCCCGGGATAAGCCTCCTCGGGCACGAGGCCGTAAGTGGCCATTACGTAAGGCACGTCCATCACCGAGCCGCCGGGGGCGAAAGTCGAGCTTCCGTACATGCGCACGTAGCGGTCGGCTTTGTCCTCATAACACTTACGCACGACGTACATTTCCGACAGGTCGACCGAATCGCCGGTGGCCTTGAGGATCTCGTTTTCAAGGAACAATAGGCCCGAGAAGCACCAGCATGTGCCCGATTTGTTCTGATCCTTGACCGAAGTCGTCGGTATCGTTATCACGTCCGTAAAGCCGAATCCGGCCACTGTATCAGCCGCAACAGTGTCGGCAGGCGCCTGGGCTGCAAGTCCGGGAGCGCAGAGAGCCGCTATCGCAAGAGCATATATCTTTTTCATATATCTAATTGGTTTATTTTGTCGAAATCAGAAATTCCGCGAATCTCCATCCGCAAAATTACGAAAAAATCCTTTAACGCCCAAAATATCCGCCATATGGGTTTTAGGGTATTTAATATTTGTTGAAAATGATTTTGAAATCGCGTTAAAAGAAAACAAGAATGCCAAAATGACCGCATTGATATATTGTGAAATCAGGCGAAAATTGTTACCTTTGTGCCTCGAAATTGATATGATATAAGTTAACCAAACATCAATATTTTTATGAGTAAGGACAAGAAATTTCTGACCTGTGACGGTAATCAGGCTGCCGCCCACGTGAGCTATATGTTCTCGGAGGTTGCCGCCATTTACCCGATCACTCCGTCGTCGACTATGGCTGAATATGTCGACGACTGGTCGGCCGCAGGTCGAAAGAACATCTTCGGTGAGACAGTTTTAGTACAGGAAATGCAGTCGGAAGGCGGCGCAGCGGGTGCTGTGCACGGCTCGCTGCAGGCCGGCGCGCTGACGACGACCTACACCGCCTCGCAGGGTCTGTTGCTGATGATTCCCAATATGTACAAGATCGCGGGCGAGCTGCTCCCCTGCGTGTTCCACGTGTCGGCACGTACGATCGCCTCACACGCGCTGTCGATCTTCGGCGACCATCAGGACGTGATGTCCGTCCGCCAGACCGGCTTCGCCATGCTTGCCGAGGGCTCGGTTCAGGAAGTTATGGATCTTGCCGGCGTAGCCCATCTGGCCACCATCAAGTCGAGCGTGCCGTTCGTGAATTTCTTCGACGGTTTCCGTACCTCGCATGAGATCCAGAAGATCGAGACTCTCGAACAGGAAGACCTCGAGCCGCTGCTCGACCGCGAGGCTCTGGCCCGCTTCCGCAGCCGCGCCCTCTCGCCCGACGCTCCGGTAGCGCGCGGCATGGCCGAGAACGGCGACGTATTCTTCCAGCACCGCGAGGCCTGCAACAAGCATTATGAGGCCGTTCCCGAGATCGTCGAGGACTATATGGCCAAGATCAGTGCCATCACCGGCCGCGAATATCACCTGTTCAACTACTATGGCGCCAAGGATGCTGACCGCGTGATCATAGCCATGGGCTCCGTAACGCAGGCCGCCCAGGAAGCCATCGACCACCTGAACGCAAACGGCGAGAAGGTCGGTCTGGTATCCGTCCATCTCTACCGCCCGTTCTCGGTCAAGCACCTGATGGCTGCCATCCCTTCGACCGTGAAGCGCATTGCCGTGCTCGACCGCACCAAGGAACCGGGCGCCAACGGCGATCCTCTCTGTCTCGACGTCAAGGAGGCTTTCTACGGCAAGGAGAATGCCCCGCTCATCGTCGGCGGCCGCTACGGTCTGGCCTCGAAGGACACCACCCCGGCCATGATCATCGGCGTATATGAAAATCTGGCTCTTCCCGAGCCTAAAGACGGCTTCACCGTCGGCATCGTCGACGACGTTACCTTCACCTCGTTGCCTCCGAAGGAGGAAATCGCTCTTGGCGGCGAAGGCACCTTCGAGGCCAAGTTCTACGGCCTCGGTGCCGACGGCACAGTGGGCGCCAACAAGAACTCGGTGAAGATCATCGGCGACAATACCGACAAGTACTGCCAGGCTTACTTCGCCTATGACTCGAAGAAGTCGGGCGGCTTCACCTGCTCGCACCTGCGCTTCGGCGACGAGCCCATCCGCTCGACCTACCTGGTGAACACGCCTAATTTCGTAGCCTGCCACGTTCAGGCCTACCTGCACATGTACGACGTGACTCGCGGTCTGCGCGACGGCGGCACATTCCTGCTCAACACCATCTGGGAGGGCGACGAACTGGCAGCCAACCTGCCCAACAAGGTCAAGCGCTACTTCGCCAAGCACAACATCACCGTCTACTACATCAACGCCACCAAGATAGCTCAGGAAATCGGTCTTGGCAACCGCACCAACACCATCCTCCAGAGCGCGTTCTTCCGCATCACCGAGGTTATCCCCGTCGACCTGGCCGTGGAGCAGATGAAGAAATTCATCGTCAAGAGCTACGGCAAGAAGGGTCAGGATGTCGTGGACAAGAACTTCGCGGCCGTCGACCGCGGCAACGAGTACCACACTCTCGCCGTCGATCCCGCCTGGGCTCAGCTGCCCGATGACGCTCCCGTCGTACACAAGGGCGACAATGAATTCATCGCCAATGTCGTGCGTCCGATCAATGCTCAGGACGGCGACCTGCTGAAGGTTTCTGACTTCGAGGCCATTGCCGACGGCACCTGGCAGCAGGGCACAGCCAAGAGCGAGAAGCGCGGTGTGGCAGCCTTCGTGCCGGAATGGAAGTCGGAGAACTGTATCCAGTGCAACAAGTGCGCATACGTCTGCCCGCACGCTGCTATCCGTCCGTTCGTCCTTGATCCCGAGGAAATGAAGGCCGCTCCCTTCGGCGAGGATGCCACCATCCCAGCCATCGGCAAGACTTTCACCGGCATGCGCTTCCTGCAGAGCGTCGACGTGCTCGACTGCCTCGGCTGCAGCAACTGTGTCGATGTATGCCCGGGCAAGAAGGGTGTCAAAGCCCTCGAAATGCGTCCGCTCGAGACTCAGCTCGACAAGCAGGCCGAGTGGGACTACTGCGTCGAGAACGTTGCCTCGAAGCAGAATCTGGTCGACACCAAACTCAATGTGAAGAACTCGCAGTTTGCCACCCCGCTCTTTGAATTCTCGGGCGCTTGCTCGGGCTGCGGCGAAACTCCTTACGTGAAGCTTATCTCGCAGCTCTTCGGCGACCACGAGATGGTGGCCAACGCTACGGGTTGCTCGTCGATCTACTCGGGCTCGGTTCCCTCGACCCCCTATACCACCGATGCCAACGGCCACGGTCCCGCCTGGGCCAACTCGCTGTTCGAGGACTTCGCTGAATTCGGCCTCGGCATGAAGGTCGCCACCGAGAAGATACGCAGCCGTGTCGCCGACCTCTTCACCCGCATGCTCGCCTGTGACAAGTGTACCGACGAGATGAAGGCTCTGGCTCAGCAGTGGCTCGACAACCGCGAAAGCGCCGGCGTCACCCGCGAGGTAGCCGACAAGCTCGTGCCTCTGTGCGAGAAGTGCGGCTGCGACATCTGCAAGGAACTCCTCGGCCTGAAGAACTTCATGGTAGCCCGGAGCCAGTGGATCATCGCCGGCGACGGCGCCGCTTACGACATCGGCTTCGGCGGTCTCGACCACGTACTCGCGTCGGGCAAGAATGTCAACGTTATCGTCCTTGACACCGAGGTTTATTCCAACACGGGCGGTCAGGCATCGAAGGCCACTCCGATCGGTGCGATCGCCAAGTTTGCCGCAGCGGGCAAGCGTGTCCGCAAGAAGGATCTCGGCCTGATAGCTTCGACCTACGGCTACGTATACTGCGCACAGATCGCTATGGGCGCCGACAACGCACAGACCCTCAAGGCTATCCGCGAGGCTGAGGCTTACGACGGTCCGTCGCTGATCATCGCGTACTCGCCCTGTATCAACCACGGCCTGCGCGCCGGCATGGGCCGCTCGCAGCAGGAAGAGCTCCGCGCCGTCGAATGCGGCTACTGGCATCTGTGGCGCTACAACCCCGCTCTCGAGCTGGAGAACAAGAACCCGTTCACACTCGATTCGAAAGAACCCGACTGGGACAAGTTCGAAGACTTCCTCAAGGGAGAGGTGCGCTACTCGTCGGTTCTGAAGCAGTATCCCGACCAGGCCGCCGAGCTGTTCGCAGCCGCCAAAGCCAATGCCATGTGGCGCTATAACAACTACCGGCGTCTCGCCCAGCAGCAGTGGGGCGTCGATCCCGACGTGAAGTAAATCACATCCTTATAAACAACAACAGTGGCCGTACGGAATACCCGGACGGCCACTGTTGCGTTTATGCATCTGCGTAGGATTGTTATGCTGCGGCACGGGCTGAGGTCAGAGGGCGGAATGTCCAAGTTTTTTAACGAAAAGGCGAACGCCTGGCGATGCAAAAGTGTTTCATATGCGATGCGGATGTCGCGACTTTGAATGACGGCATTTGTCAGTTTGAAATTTTATAGCGACATTTGCAGCTGAAATCGGCCGTCCCACGGTATTGAGCGTGAGGCGTCCGGATTTTGCCCTGTTAGAGACAGGGTTAAATATGAGAGCGTTTACTCGCGCTAAGTTCTTGTCAACCTGAAACTTCGCAACTTTCTATATGACGGCAGGAACCGGCAACGGTAGATGTCTGGGTTTGTTATATAGCTTCGTGAAAGCCAGCTTTCCGAAGTCAGTATAACGGCGTGGACTTCTGTGTTGCCTGTTCTCCGTCAAAGGCAATGCGAAGGCCCCAGGTTGAAGGACAGGCAACGGAATCAGACTTCCACGCTTTTTTCTTTCCCCACCATCGCCCGGAAGTCAGATGGTGACATCAACCTGAAGCCAATCGATTATGAAACCGATCGGAGAACTTATCAAAGAAGAACTGATGGTTCAGGAACGCACCATAACATGGTTCGCACGCAAGCTGTGCATTGACCGCTCTAACGTGTACCGGCTATTCCAGAAGAACAGTGTCGACACAGACTTGCTAATGAGAATTTCGCTCGTTTTAAAAAAAGATTTTTTCACAATCTTTGCCCGCAACTTCGAGGAGAAGCGCAATTCGCAGCAGTAGTGGAGCAATCCCGCAACGCTAAAGTCATTATTATTCACCACCTTAGTCGTACCTTTGTAGCGTCGTACTTGCGGTGAGGAATGGCTCTCCACACCCGACACCAAATATAGAGAATCCACATTAATTAATTAAACAACCAAATTTATGAACAAAAGGTTTCTGAAAATCGCACTTCTTTCTGCTATGTGTGTTTCAATGCCGCTGTCATTCACGTCGTGCAAGGACTACGATGACGACATCACCGAAATCAACACGAACGCAGACGGACTGAGCGAACAAGTCGCTACGCTGCAAAAGGCTCTTGAAGCAGCGCAGACAACCGCCTCGGCCGCTCAGGAAGCAGCTCAGCGCGCTCTTACGGCTGCCGCCAACGCATCCGACGCGGCCGAAAAGGCATGGCAGGAAGCTGCTGCCGCCGCCGAGCTCGCAAAAGCAGCCGCCGCAACTGCCAAGGCAGAGGCAATCCAGGAGGTTATCAATCAGCTCAAGCCGCTGATCGATGCCAACACAAGCGCCACAGCAGAAATCGCCAAGGCTCTTGCTCAGCTGGATGGTAAAATCAAAGCTATCGAAAGCAATCTCAGCAACATCGATCTCTCCGATCTTAATAAGACCATCGGGGACCAGGCTACGCGCATCTCTGAGAATGCTACGGCTATCGAAGGCATCAAGATTCAGCTTGCAGCCCTCGAGCAGCTGAAGAAAGACCTCACCGACAAGCTCGGCGGTGTCGACGGCATAAAGGCCAAACTCGACAAGATCGACGAGCTCGCAGGCCAGCTGACAACCTTGCAGACATCGGTGACAGCCAACACTACTTCGATCAATGAGATCAAGGGCGAACTTACACAGATCTCTGCCCGGATCTCGACCGAGGTATCGAATGCTGTCAATACCCTGGCAGGTATTCTTTCGAAGCGTCTGACATCAGTGACGCTCATGCCTGATCTGTACGTCGGCGGCATACCCACCATCGAATTCCTCTCGGCCAAGTACAACCGTCAGGAGCTCAAGGGCGGTGTATGGACTCCTACGTCGAAGGCTTTCATCATCACCAACAACGCCACCACGGTCGACTACCGTCTGAACCCCGGCACGCTGACCAAGGATGATATCAAGCTCAACGAACTTGCCTACGTTACCCGCATCGCTACGGCCCGCGCTGGCGAGACTCTCGACGATATCATCAATGTAGCTTCCGCAGAAGTTACCGACAACGGTACTCTTACCCTGAAACTCGGCAAGAGCAACACCGAGTCGCTCAACCTCGGCGGCGACAAGATCTACACCGTATCGCTGAAGGTGCCCGTAGCCGACAAGCATCTGTTCGACGGCGAAGGCGAGGCAGCCGTTTACTCGGAATTCACCCGTCTGGCCGAGCGCTATTTCCAGCCTGAGCTGAAATTCATCGCCGGCGCTTACAATGCATCCGCAGTCAACAGCCACCTCAACGACTCGACCGAGCTCTACACCTCGGCTCCCGGCAAGATGGTCGCCAAGAACCTCGTCTACAACGTGACGACCAACGGCACTCCCGGCTACGACCTCTACATGCTCGTCGAAGGCTGCGCCCTGTTCTCGGATCCCACCACCCACACGGCTCTGACCCGCCAACAGCTTCAGGCTTACGGCATGGATATCAAGTTCCACAAGGCCGCCAAGACCTATGCTCCCAACTCGCCTGACAAGACAGACCAGCAGGCTTTCGTGAAACTCGACGGGGTCAACAACTCCGTTCTCGTTCCCGTATCGTCGTCGGGTCAGATCGGCAACCAGGTTATCATCGGCAAGCAGCCGATCATCGCCGCCACCCTTGTCGACGTTGTCAACAACAACGTGATCGAGCAGAAGTACTTCAAGGTTCTCTTCACCGCTGAGGACATGGAAGACTTCAAGGTTGACTGGCTGGACATCGCCACTACAGGCAACGCTTGCTCGGGCTCGTCGTATGAGTTCACCTGGAAGGCAATGGCCGAGCGCGTTCTCGAGCACATGAACGACGGTAAGGGCATGAGCAAGGAAGACTTCACCAAGATCTACGGTAAGGTCGCTCCCGTCATCGCTCCCGCCAACGACCAGATGGGTACTCTGACTCCCGACATCGTAGCCGCCAACCTCGACGCTTCGATTCCTGTAATGACCTGGACCGTAACCAAGGATCAGCTCGGTGTTCTCACGGTAGGCAGCAACACCGCTACCTTCACCAAGACCATCACCTTCACCGATCCCGAAGGTCTCCATCCCAACGTAGTGATCAACCTCAAGTGGGTTGTTACCACCGAGGTAGGCGCTGCCGCTCTCGGCACAACCGACAACCTCAAGTGGGCCAACAATACCATGAAGGTATATCCCGTGCCGATGCGTATCCCGTACGACGGCG
>CAJJQT010000015.1 GCA_905193995.1 uncultured Porphyromonadaceae bacterium
GCCGACGAGGCGGGTCGCCCTCCTCGCGGAGGGCGTGGATAGAAATATCTCGTCGGCATCCTCGATGGTAGCTTTCGCCTGTCGCCCTCCTCGCGGAGGGCGTGGATAGAAATACCAGCTGCACCATCCGCGTCCCGGCCGGCGCCGGGGTCGCCCTCCTCGCGGAGGGCGTGGATAGAAATCTCATGGAGGCCGCCTATCCCGCCGACGAGGCGGGTCGCCCTCCTCGCGGAGGGCGTGGATAGAAATAACACGGTCTTTAACAAGGCGTTTGAAGGGCAGCATCCCACCTATGAAAAGGTCGCGACCGTCGTGCCCAGCACCAGCGAATCCGAGACCTACGCATGGCTCGGTGACATCCCCGGCATGAGGGAGTGGATCGGTGAGCGCGAGATCCAGAACCTCTCCGGCTCCGCCTACACCATCAAGAACAAGGACTTCGAGCTGACTGTCGGCGTAGACCGCAACGCGGTCGAGGACGACAAGATCGGCCTCTACAATCCTTCCATTCAGATGCTCGGCGAGTCCGCCGCGCTGCATCCCGACGAGCTGGTCTACGGTCTGCTGGCCAACGGCTTCACCGAGAAGTGCTACGACGGCAAGGCGTTCTTCGCTACCGACCACCCTGTCGGTAAGGACAAGGCAAGCAACAAGGGCACCGCGAAGCTGAGCATGGACGCCTACAAGACGGCGCGTACATCCATGATGAGCCTGAAGAACAGCAAGGGCCGCCCTCTGGCGCTGGTTCCCGATCTGCTGGTCGTGCCGCCCGCACTGGAAGCGGACGCCCGCGACATCCTCGTCGCCGACTTCATTAACGGCACGAAGAACACCATGCAGGGCACGGCGGAGATCCATGTGGAGCCTCGCCTCGCAAGCGACTCCGCTTGGTTCCTGCTCTGCACCAAGCGTCCCGTCAAGCCGCTGATCTACCAGCAGCGCAAGAAGGCGAAGTTCGTCTCCAAGACCAACGAGACCGACGACAACGTCTTCATGAGCAAGAAGTTCATCTACGGCGCAGACTCTCGCGGCAACGCGGGCTTCGGCTTCTGGCAGATGGCCTACGGCTCTGACGGCACCACCACCTAAACCGCCCGGGGCAGAAAGGAGGGCACGGCATGAGCTACAGCACACGCGCTGAAGTACGGGACATGGTCAAGGATGACGCGCTCAACGCGATCATCGGCGACACCTTCATTGAAGACCCCGCCGAGCGTGAAGAGCTGGTCTCCCCGATCATCGATGCGGCGATCGCCGACGCGGACGCAGAGATCGACGGCTACCTCGCCAAGAGGTACGCCGTCCCTCTGGCCCCGGCCCCGAGGGTCATCAACAAGTTCTCCAAGGACATCGCGGTCTACAATCTGTTCTCCCGCATCGGCATCGACGAGGGGACGGATCAGAAGACCTACCTGAACCGCTACAACGCGGCGATCAAGTTCCTCACACTGGTTGCGGAAGGCACCGTGTCCATCGGCACGGAGACGGAAGACCCGGCGAGCGCAGCGGCGGGTGGTTTTAAGGTCAAGTCCAACAGCCGCCTGTTTACCCGCGAGAAGATGAGGGGGATGTAACGCATGGCCATGTACAGCATCCGGCTCGACGGCGACACGCGGGCGATGCTCCGCAGGATCAGGAGCTTCTCGGAGATCGACAAGCAGGGCATCAATGCGGCACTGGCTGAGGGCGTGCGCGAGTCGACGCTGGAACGGTTCAAGCAGAGCAAAGGCCCGGACGGGCGCAGATGGAAGACCTCCATCCGCGCCGCACAGGAGGGCGGCAAGACGCTCATCCAGTCCGCGCAGCTCCGCAACTCCATCCACGCCAAGTCGGACGCCTCCGGCTTCGCGGTCGGCACGAACGTCAAGCATGCGGCGACGCATCAGTTCGGAGAACCGGGCCGCACCATCCGGGCGCGGAAGAAGAAAGCCCTCCGTTTTCAGGTGGGCGGCAAGTGGGTCACGAAGAAGCAAGTCCGCATCACCATCCCGGCCCGTCCCTTCCTCGGTCTCTCAGAGGACGATATGCAGGAGATGAAGGCGACGGTCGAGGAGTTCATCCAGAAGGAGGATTGATCTCTTGCTCTACACGGAAAGCAAGCAATATCTCATCGACAAGCTGAAAGCGGCGGGCATCAAGTCCAAGCCGTTTACCACAGAGAAGGCTCTGGAGAAGAGCCAGGAGTCCCACATCGGCGCGGTCTTGTTCGAACGTGAGACTTTCACCCGAAACGGTTCCAAAAAGAGATACAGAGACGAAGAGGGAACGCTGCACAAAAGGCGGAAGATCATGGAACGGGCGACCACGTTCGGCGTGATCATCGGCGGCTACACCGATAATGAAGTCGAGGAGATATTTGACCGCTTTGTGGCGAGTCTTGACCGTGGCATCTACATCGACGGCAACTTCGTCCCCATTGAGATTGAGGGAGCGGATTGGGTCGACAAGGACGACTCACTCCTGAAAGCACAGGTCGCCGTGCAGGTGATGATCACCTTCAACGGCGGCGTTTACCGCGACACGGGCTTCGCACCTCTGACCGATGTCAGAGTGACGTCCGTGGAGAAGATCACATGAAAGGAGCCTACAGATGGCGACTAAAACACAGAAGCCGGAAGGCGCTGCCGCGCCGGAGCTTGTGCCGATTGACAAGCTCCGTGAGCAGCACAAGGTTGGGCGTGCCACCTACGCGGGCGTATGCGCCGCGAATGGCTGGCGGCCCGGTAAGGCGATGACGGAGGACGAGTTCCTCGCCGCCGTCGCCAAGTTCAACAACAGCCCGATGAACGGGCGTAAGAGCAAGGAGGCGAGGAAGTAATGCTTAGAGATGTACGCAGCAACGTCACGGACGGACTGCTCGGCTTCGCCACGGCAACGGGCGACGGTCTGCACATCAAGATCGGCGTCTCCCCCTCTGTCACCGAAAAGCCCATCACCATCCTCGGCAGCATGGGCGCAAGCACCATCAAGTCCAAGCTGGGCCTGTCCCCGCTGGCCGATGCGGTCATGGACGCGGTGCAGGGCGGCGCGGCCCGCGTGTTCTGCATCCCCGTCGCCGCGAGCACCGCTGGCACGATCGGCGAGGTCACGAAGACGGGCGACGGCGGCGGCAGCGTGACCGTGCAGGGCTCGCCCAACAACGCCTACGCGCTCACCGTGCGCTTCACCGCGCAGGGCGGGCTCAACACCGCAGCCTTCGTCTACTCCATCGACGGCGACAACTTCTCGGATGAGATCACCGTCCCCGTCACTGGCAGCTACGAGATCGAGGGCACGGGTCTGACGATCAAGTTCACCGAGGCGAGCTCGCCGGATCAGAAGCCCAGTTCCTTCCTCGTGCGCGACACCTACACCCTCAAGACCACTGCACCGAGCATGACGAACGGCGATGTGCTGGGCGCGATTGAGAAGATCAAGAGCTTCAGCGAGGAGTTCGAGTTCGTCCACATAGTCGGCGAGAGCACGGTGGAGCTGTGGGAGGCGGTCAGTGAAGCACAAAAGGAGCTGATGACGGTCTGCCACAAGCCCTGCTTCTTCCTCATGGAGGCCGCCTATCCCGCCGACAAGGCGGATGGCGACCTGAGCGATTGGGCGCTGAAGATGGAGGCAGACCGTAAGCGGATCAAGAACTCCGACATTCAGGTCTGCGCCGCATGGGGTCGCCTTGTGCGGCTGGACGGCACCACGCAGATTGTCAACCTCGCGGGCCTCGCCTCCGGGCGCTACGCCATGACGAAGGTGAGCGTGTCCATCGGCAAGACCAAGGACGAGGACGCGCTGGGCTTCCCCAAGACGAAGCTGCTGGAGCTGGTTCCCATCGGCTACGACAGCACCGTCATTGAACTGCTGGACGTCGCGGGCTACATGACCTTCCGCGAGTACGACGGCCTTGACGACATCTTTGTCTATCACACGAAGATGATGTGCAAGGACGGCAGCGACTTCCGCTATGCCGAGGATGTGCGTGTGAAGAACAAGATCATCCGCGAGACACGCAAGAAGGCGCTGCAGTTCAAGAACGACGACATCGACCTTGAGGACATTCAGGGCGAGCTGGACGCGCGGGCGAAGTTCATCAGCGTGCCGCTTGACCGCATGGTGGAAGACAAGGAGATCAGCTCCTATGAGACCACCGTGGACGAGAGCTGCTACGATACCTTCCTCGAAGATGAGACCATGAGCGTCATCATCCGCTACCTCTCCAGAGGCTACATCCGCGAGGTCGTTATCGACATCGGGCGCTCGGCTCTGAGCAGCAACTAAGGGAGGAGGACAGGCAATGCTGAAGGTAAACGGAAAAGCCTATGATTGGGGCGACGTGGATCTGAAAATCCCCGGCCTGAACATTCAGGTGCAGGAGATCAGCTATGACGACGAGCTGGAGATAGAGGAAGTCTACGGCTACGGCTCCAAGCCGCGCGGCTACGGCACGGGCAACTATAAGGCGTCCGGCAAGCTCTCCATGCTCCGCGACGACTACGACGATCTGCTGGCCTACTGCAAGCAGAAGGGCGTTCCCTTCTACAAGATGGAGCTGCCCTCCATCATCGTCTCCTACGCCAACGAGGGCGCACGCACGAAGATCGACGAGCTGAAGAAGGTCAAGTTCTCCAAGCGCAGCAACAAGGCAGCGCAGGGCGACAAGAGCCTCACCGTCGACGTCGACATGATGATCGTCGGCGGCGTGTATCAGGACGGCGTCGCACCCGTCTAAGGACAACATTTTTGAGAATAACAAGGAGGAAGTCACACTATGGAAAGCATCAACAACCAGACCCCCGCCCGCAGCAGCGAGGAACAGCTCAAGGCCAAGTACGGCGGCAAACTCTACCGCGTCGGCATCACCGTCCCTGTGGACGATGAGAGCGAGAAAGAGTTCTCCTACTACTTCAAGCGCCCCACCGTCCCCAGCTATGACCGCTACATCAAGACCGCTGCGCAGGGCATCACCAAGGCAAGCAAGGCGTTCATGCTGGACGCGGTCATCGACGAGGACGCCGAGCGTCTGACGAAGGACATGGAGGAGAACCCCGGCATCGCGATCTCCATCGGCAATAAGTTGACGGAGATCCTCGGCCTGACGGGTACGGCAAATTTGAAGAAGCTCTAAGAGAACGGGTCGCGGAGGTACGGGAGAGCTTCGTGGAGCGCGGGCTCCTTGAGATCTATCGTTTTGTGCCTCCGCCTCTCTTAGAGACCTTTGACCCCAAAACGATTGACGACGTCGACGAGTTCCTCGGATGGGTCGCAAAGGCCCGCTTCATGCAGGAGCTTGAGGAGGGCATCGTCACCCGGGCGATCGTGCGAGCGTTCCCCGAGTGACGGCCTCCCGTCGCCGATCGTTTTCCGCCTCTATCTCAAACTGGAGGTGAAAGCAGAAAATGAGTTTAGAGTCCGTATTTAAGCTGTCGCTCATTATGAACATGATCGACAACCTCTCCGGGCCGATGGCGGGCGTGGCGTCCAAGGTCGGCGCAAACGTCTCCAAGCTGGACGCCGCAAGCCAGACCTTCGGCAGCATGGCAAAGGCGGGTGCGGCGATGCAGGAGACGGGCTCACAGATCGTAAACGCTGTGCTCGCCCCGGTAGAGGCGACCTTTGAAACGCGGCGTGCGCTGGGTGAGCTGGCCTCGCTGGGCGTGCAAGACCTTGAAGCGGTCGAAAACGCCGCACGCAGCTTCTCCGATCAGTGGGCGGGCACGTCGAAGGCGGACTTCATCAGCGCGGCCTACGACATCAAGAGCGGCATCGTCTCCCTCTCTGATGAGGGCGTCGCAGAGTTCACAAGCCTCGCGGCCCTGACCGCAAAGGCGACGAAGTCCACGGCGGGCGAGATGACCTCGCTGTTTGCCACAGGCTACGGCATTTATAAAGACTACTACAGTGACCTAAGCGATCTTGAGTTCGGAGAGATGTTCTCGGCTGGCATCTCCAACGCCGTCCGAGCGTTCAAGACCTCTGGCTCCGGCATGGCACAGGCGATCCAGAACCTCGGCGCATCGGCGACCACGGCGCAGGTGCCGCTGGAAGAGCAGCTCTCCGTCTTGGGTATGCTGCAAGCAACGATGGGCGGCGCGGAAGCGGGCACGAAATACAAAGCCTTCCTCCGCAGCGCCACCAAGGGCGGCGAGGCGCTGGGGCTCAAGTTCACAGACGCCAACAACCAGCTCCTGAGTATGCCGGAAATCCTCGACATCCTGCGGGGCAAGTTCGGCGAGACAATGGACGCCGCCGAAAAGATGGAGCTGCAGAAAGCCTTCGGCGACACCGAGGCCGTAGCGCTCATCGACCTGATGTATAACAAGGTCGGCGACCTGCAGGACAACATCGTCAATATGTACGGCTCGCTCGGAAAGGGCGTGTCGGTCACGGAGCAGATGGCCTCCGCCATTCAAGAGACGGAGCCGGAACGCTTCGAGCGACTCAAGCAGCGCATCCACAACGTCACTGAGAGCATCGGCAACTCCCTGCTCCCCACGGTCAACGACCTGATGAGCAAGGGCGAGGGCGTGCTGACGAAGGTCGGCTCGTGGATCGAGAAGAACCAAGAGCTCGTCAAGGTCATCATGCTCATCGTTCTTGCGGTGGGCGGTTTCCTCGCCGTAGGCGGCACACTGATCGCTCTGATCTCCGGCGTCGGCCTCGTCGTGACAAAAACGGTCAGCGCGTTCAAGATACTCAAGGGCGGCTTCGCACTGGCGCGAGGGGCGCTCACACCACTCATATCCTCGGTGTGGAGCTTCACGGCGGCGCTGCTGGCCAACCCCGTCACATGGGTCGTCATTGGCATTGTGGCCCTCATTGCGGCGCTGGTGCTACTCTACAACAAGTGTGAGTGGTTCCGCAATGCGGTCAACTCCGTCATCAACTTCTTCAAGGAAACGCTGACGGCGGTGGGCTCGGTCGCGAAGTCGGTGTTTGAGGGCATCGGGAACGTGATCGGCTCCGTCATGGACGCGGCAAAGGCGACCGTGTCCGAGAAGCTGTCCAACATCAAGACGGCCTACGAGGAACACGGCGGCGGCATTTCCGGCGTCGCAGCGGCGGCGATGGAGGCGGTCAAGGGCTGGTACACAGCGGGCTACACCTTCATCGACAACCTCACGGGCGGCAAGCTCTCGGAGATCCGTGAGAAGTTCTCGACGGCCATGAGCAACATCGTCCAAGGCATCTCACAGAAGTTCACCGACGCACGCACCGCCTTCTCCAACGGCCTGAACAACATCAAGAACGCCGTCTCCGGCGCGGTCACGTGGTTCTTCGAGTCCGGCAAACGGATCGTGTCCACCTTTGCAAACGGCATCAAGTCCGCCTTCAGCAGCGCGGTCGAGGCCGTAAAGGGCGGCTTGCAGAAGATCCGCAACCTTCTCCCGTTCTCTGACGCGAAGGAGGGGCCGCTGTCCACACTGACCCTGTCCGGCCAACGCACCATGACTACCTACGCTCACGGCCTAACGCTGGCGGGCGACGCCCCGGCAGAGGCGATGAACAAGAGCCTCCAGCAGGTGCAGGGCGCTCTTGACCGCAAGCCGGAGAAGAAGGTCGACCTCGGCGGCGGGAAGAAGGACAAGGACGAGAGCAGCGATGAGGGCAGCTCCGGTAAGGGCAAGCAGGTCATCATCCACAAGCTACTCGTCCCGGTCGACCTCAAGAAGATCAAAGACCTGCAGCAGCTCCTCGCTCTTTTGCAGGAGGTCGAGGACTACGCAGCGGCCAACGAGGACGGCGAACCCGGCGACGACGAGGACGCCGCTCCGGCCCCGGCATAAGGAAGGAGGACGCTATGATCTATGTAGAAGACGAACTGATCAAGCTCAACGGCGTCGTCCTCCCCGGTCTCGTCAAAAGCATCGAGGTCATTGAGACCGCGAAGGTGGACGAGCAGGAGGTCGAGGGCAGCGCCACCAAGCCGAAACAGGCAACGGGCTACGAGGACGCCAAGGTCAACATCGAGCTGATCATCGACGACACGCCCTCGCAGACCAAGTACCAGCGATACGCAACGCTCCGGGCAATCTTCCGCTCGCCCGGGCAGAGTGTGCCGCAGCCTATCCCCATCGTCAGCAAGGACACCGCCGCCCATGGTGTGGAGAAAGTCATCTTCAAGAGGCTGTCCCACAAGGGCGAGAACAAGCGTGGACAGCTCTCGGTGTCGCTGGAGCTGTGGGAGTACATCCCGCAGACGATCACGGCAAAGTCCGGCTCCAGCTCCGGTTCCGGCCACAGCAAGTCTGGCGGAAACTCGGCGAGCAATCTGAAAGCGGGCTACAAGAGCTATCTGAGTAATGACCGAGGCAAATCCCCTGCGCGGGATGACGCAGACGCCACGGCGGCGATGAACAAAGTGACCGCCATGCCGTACTAAGGAGACCACAGTGGAAACGAAAGAACTTTACTATCCGCAAATCTCGGCGCAGGCTGGCTCCTACACCTTCGATGAGGGCGTGGAGCTTGAGATCTATTCCTCGAAGTCCTCGTATTATGATTGGGCGAAGATCCGCTTCACGAGCCAGTTCCGCCCGAAGCTCTCGCTCAAGAAGAAAGACCCCGCCACCATCCAGCTCGGCTATGACGGCACACTGGAGGATGTGTTCACAGGCTTCGTCTCCGGCAACTACGACGGCGGGACGTATGCCAACGAGGTCGCACTGAAGGATGAGATGCTGCTCATGGAGGAGACGATCATCAACGACACCTTCCTCGACACTACGCCACAGGAGATGATCTCGTACTTCCTTGCACAGGCGGGCCTGTCCAAGATGAAGCTCTCCAGCAAGACCTACCCGACGCGCAAAATGCTCCCCATTCGGAGGCAGACCGCCGTCCAAGCGATTAACACCGTCAATGCGGCGTGGGGACTCCGTGTTCCGTTCTTCTTCTCAGGCGGAGTCTTCTATTGGGACGAGAAGCCGGAGCAGAAGAAGGTCTACACCTTCGAGCACGGCGTGAACATCCTCAACCTGCGCCGCGCGGGCGGCGTGTGGGAGCTGGAGACTGTCTCCGCGCCGTTCATCAAGCACTCACACAAAATAAACCTCATCCATCCGCAGGTGAGCGGTGAGGTCGAGGTCTCCAAGGTGGTCAGCAAGACCAACGACTCCGGCTTCATCCGCACCTATATCTATTTCTGACACCGAAAGGAGGGAACCGACGTGCTCGAAGAAATGGTCGCGTCCGTTATGAAGAAGACGCTGGCGCAGGACTTCCCGCATTTGAAGCTCCCCGCCGCCGTATTCGCCACCATCGACTCGGCGGCAAAGAGCGACGCCTTTGACATTGATGAGCTGATCGTCCACAACGAAGTGACGGGTGAGGTGTTCAAGGCGCACATCACATCCTACTGGTACGAGTACAAACTCACCGTCATTGACCGCTTCGGCAATCCCGATGTCAACTATCCCACACTTCCGGGAATTAAGTCTAAGAAACAGTTCAAGGCCGGGGCGGTCGTGGCCGTCGCGCTTCCCTACGGCGACCTCACCCCGGCGATCATCGGGGAGGTGGAGCTATGACGGGCCTGAACGATACGGACATCCGGCTCAACAGCGAGTGGCAGCTCACACAGGCCACAGACGGCGACGCGCCGCTCTGCTCGGGGCTGGAGTGCCTGTATCAGAACATCGTCCTCGAGGCGCTCACGCAGCCGGGAGATGTCTTCTACGACGCCGAGTTCGGCTGGGGCCTGTACGACTTCATCCAGTCCGAGGACACGGAGCTGACCCGTCTGGAGATCACCCAGCGGGTGCGGCTCAAGCTGCAGAAGCGGGAGGTCATCCTCCCGGAAAGCATTGAGATCAGTATTGCGTTCGAGGATGACGCGGTCGTGCTGCACTGCTCCTTCCGCTTCGCGGGGGAGGACGAGCGGCGCGAGCTGGACGTCATCATCGGCGCGGTGAGCGTGGAGGTGGTATCAGAATGATCGACAAGGAAATACTGGACGCCGTGCTCCCTCTGCCTACGCTGGACGAGCTGAAGGAGCAGAAGGTCGAGGAACTGAAAGACGAGGGCTTCGTCATCAGCAACTTCCATTCGGGCGGCGTGTTCTACACGATGCTCATGATCGTGCTGCGCATCAAGGTCGAGGTCATTGAATTGCTCCGCGTCGTGCTGAACAATATGTTCGTCTCCCACGCGGGCGGCGCGTGGCTCGACCTGAAGATGGCGGACTACTCCAAAAAGCGCAAGAAGGCGCAGAAGACGCAGGGCTTCATCACCGTCAGACGCACCGACATGACGGGCGAGGCGGTCAAAATCCCCAAGGGCCACGTCTTCAAGAGCATCCTCGACATCAACGGCGAGGAGCTGCGCTTCTTTGTACTGGAGGCGGCGACGCTGCAAAAGGGCGCGTCCTCCGTGGACGTGCTGGTGGAGGCCGAGACAGAGGGCAGCCGCTACAACGTCCCCGCAGGGCAGATCGTGCGCACGCTGACCTACCTCGGCGACGTCACATTCAGCAACGCCGAGGACTGGATCGTGCGGGAAGGCAGCGACACCGAGGACGACGAGAGCGCGAGGGCGCGGACACTCCGCTCGTGGTCGGAGCTGGCGCAGCGGGCGACGGAGGACACCTTCATTGACGCGGCGGAGTCCGTCCCCGGCGTACTGTTCGCACAGGCCGACTGCAACCACCCGCGCGGGCAGGGCACGGTGGACGTCATCGTGACAGGCACGGCGGGCGAGGCAACGGAGGGACTGCTTGCGGCAGTAAGAGAAGCCGTTGACAAGATCGCTGGCCCGTATGATAATATTCTCGTGAAGTCCTCTGTGACCGTATCGCAGAATATCTCCGTCACGGTCACGACCGACACGGCGGACACGGACGAGGCTGTGGAGAACCGGGTCAAGGCGATCCTCACCGAACTGCTGGCCGTGCGCCGCAGCCGCAAGCTCAACGAGCTGACCCTGTCCGACATCAACCACGCGATCCGCAGCGGCTACAGTGGGGCCACCAACGCGGCGGTCTCCGAGCCGGAGGCGGATGTGAAGCTGGGTAAGGACAAGGTCATCACCCTCGGCGACGTCTCCGTGACGGTCGAAAGGGAGTGAGCGGATGAAGCAGTTTGAAACCTTCGGGGAATATATGTTTGATCTGCTCTTCGCTCCCTTGAAGAAGGGCCGGAAGACGGTCAACCAGCTCTGCATCTTCTTCAAGGTCATGGGGCGCGAGTTCGACGACCTGAAGGCGGCGATCTTCCGCGTGCGCAGCGAGGCGAACGTAGCAAGCTGCTCAGAGGTCATGCTCCCCGTGCATGGGCAAGACCGGGATATGCCGCGACTGGAGGGCGAGGACGCCGAAGCCTATCGGACGCGCCTGTCCATGAAGGGGATCATCTCACAGTGGAGCGGCACGCGGCGCGGCGTTCTCTACGCGCTGACCGCGCTCGGCTACGACCGCAGCCGGATTGAACTGTTCGCCGATCAGGATGCGGAGCGCTGGGCTGAGTTCATCATCTTCCTGAACAGTTCCAAGCCCAGCGGCATCACAAATCTCTCGGTCATCGACGGGCAAGTCCGCAAGGTCAAGGAGGGCAGCAGTAAGCCCGCCTACGGTATGGAGACCATCGGCGGGCTCATTATTCAATCCTGGCTTCAGACAGGCTTCTCACGCTATCCAAGGTGCGGAGAGATCGTGTGCGGCGTGTGGCCGCATATCGTCAGTGAAGGACATCTCGTGGCCTCGACGGTCATGGCGCAAGGCGGCGCATCGGGCGGCGGCAATCCCTTCCCGAGAGCCGGCACATTTGCAGCCTCCGAGGAGTTCTATCACTTCGGCGCGTACACCATTTATCAGGGCTTCGCCTCGGACATTGAGGCGGGCTCGAAGGCGGCGCAGGGTGCAAAGGTCTACCTGAGATGCTCCACCTCTACGCGCTGCTCTACCAACGCGAAAGGAGGCGCAGCAGAATGAAAACATTGACTTCTATCGGTATCCAGAAGATCGGGCAGCGGTTCGTTGACTCGGTCGATCATGCGGACTACACGCTCAACGGCGTGCCACAGACAGCGGAGCCCTTCCGCCGCTTCGTGCAGGGCGCAAGCGCAAGGGTCTACATTTACTTCGACGATACCGTGATCGGTGACGTCGCCGAGGTGCAGCTCGTGGACAAAGACGGCGACATCATCGCGTCAGCGGGCGAACGGGTCTTCACAAAAACACCGGGCAAGGGGCTTTATATAGCCTTCAAATATAATATCTTAGAAGTGGAGGTCGAAAGCAGCAATGAAAGCCTATGAAAAAATCGGGTGGCTCGATCACGTCCAAGACATTGAGACGGGAGAGGTCATTCAGGAAGGAACGCCTGTGAGTCAGGTGAATATGAACCACATGGACGAAGGCATTTTCACAAACCGTGAAGCGGTCATTCTCCATGAGGCTCAGATTGCCGACGCGCAGAAAGAGATTAAGGTGTTGAAGGATGCGACGCTGAACAACATGGTCAACAATGTCTTTCTCATCAACTTCAACACCGTGACCTCGGTCGCGATCACGTCAGGGATTTACGACTCTGTGGCGCGAAAAATCTATGTATAAGGTCGCTTGCAGCCGCAAGGAAGCAAGCTGCATCATCGGGAGCTTGCTCGTGGAGCTGGCCCCGGTATGCGAGAAGTGCGGCGGGTTGCCGGATGGCGTGCTGAACCTGCAGACGAAGGCGGGGCTGTCCCTCACAGGGGACGCCGACGTCCTCATCACAGGGCACAGCATCATCAGCGGCAAGCCTGTCAGGATCAAACTCACGGACTACGGCTTCGAATATTATGGTGATCACGCCGAGCTTGCCCGCGTTCGGGAAAAGAGGTGTGTGTATCATGGCAGAGCCGTCAGTCCTACAAAAGAAAACTGAGATATTTCTCGAAAGGGATATATACCCCTTGCTGAAAAACTTCCCCGCCTCCGAGAAGTTCTCCTTGTGCCAAGAGATCAAGCAATCCTGCTACAAGCTCATCCGAGCGGCTGTTATGGCCAACAACCTCACGAACGTCAACAGACGGCTCATGTGGCTGGATGAGGCGGACGCAGAGAAGACACTGCTGCTCGTGCTTTTAGGTGTCGCCAAGAACCAGAAGTACATCACGCAGAAGAAACTCTTGGAACTGCAAGGAAAGCTCGAGGAGATCGGGCGCATCATTGGAGGACTGCAAAAGTTCTTCATCAACAACCGAAAATAGACCATCAGAAAAAGTACAGCACCTACTCAGGGTTATCTCTGTCTGGCGTCGCACCGTGCGGTTCGCGGGTACAATTCGGCCCGCAACTGGAACAACAACAATGCTACGAACTCCAACCCGAACGTCGGTTTCCGCCCCGCCTTGTAGGTTATTACGTCATCTGCGGCCACGGCTTCAGGTGCGTGTCCTTGTTATACTTCAAGGGAGAGGTAATCCTTCGCCATGTTGAGAAACGGCGTAAAAACAGTGACTGAGCTTCGCCCGCCCTCTCGTATTGGGAGGCGGAGGGAGGTCTACAATGTGGGTAGCAACCCGCGTCATGGGCGCCAAGCCGTTCTAAAAGGAAAGGATGCCACGAATGACGAAATTCCCCATTATGCTCTACAACACAAAGAACACCAAGAAGGCCCTCGTGCCGCCGATCCCTCCACCCTCCAGCTATGAGGACGCCGTGGGCTGGTCAGCGATCGAGGCGGGCTACAAGACCGCCTTGCGAGGCAGCCGCAAGTTCACGCGGGAGGCCGTGCTCTACGACCTCTATTCCGAGGTGAACAACGTGCGCCTGTGGCGCGATCTCAAGAAAATTGAGAAAACGAGACAGGCGGGCGTTAGTGAGTACACGCCGGGAAAGTATCGGCACAGGATCATCGTGGAGCCGAAGGAGCGCAGTCTTCACATCCCGCCGCTGCGGGACAAGGTCGTGCAGCTCGTCATCCATCAGGAGCTGCAGACACTCTTCCGCCCGGTATTTGTCAACCGTTCATTTGCGTGTATGTACGGAAAAGGCCCCATCCGAGCTGCCTTCAACGTACAGCATGACATGAGGGTCGCCCGCATGAAGTGGGGCGACGAGGCGACGGTCATCAAGATCGACGTCCGCAAGTTTTTCTACAGCATCGACCGCAGCGTGCTCAAGCAGATCATCGCGAAGCGGTTCAAGAAGCTCAAGAAGAAGTACCCCGAGAAATACGAGGACTTCCTCCGTTTTTACAGGCTTCTTTGCAAAGTGATCGACAGCTCGCCGGAGGGCGAGAGAGGGATTCCGCTGGGAAATGTGAGTTCTCAGGACTTTGCCAACATCTACCTCAACGAGCTCGATCAATTCTGCATCCGCTTCCTCGGTGCGACGCTCTACACGCGCTACATGGACGATGTCGTCGTCATAGCGCCAAACAAGGAAATCGCCCGGGAGTGGTTAGCAAAGATCAAGGTGTTCCTCCAAGAGAGACTGCACCTTGAGACCAACCAGAAGACCAAGATTTTCTATGTGCGGCAGGGCGTGAACGCCTACGGCTTCAAAATCAAAGCGACGCATCTGCTTCTCCGTACCGAGTCGAAACGGCGGGAGAAGCGGCGCATCAAGCGGATGATGGAGAAGCTGCAGGAGGGCACGATCACGAAGGCGGCGATCGTCCAATCGGTCAATTCGTGGCTCGGCTTCGCCCGATGGGCTTGCGCCTACAATCTGGCGAAGAAGATCTTCGCTCCCTACCGCTTCATCAAAACGGAAGGAGAGCTACCTTATGGCGCAATATCTCGGAACCGTCAAGCTCGGCGGATTTTACAACAACGGCGCGGCACTGGCAAGACCCACAAAGCCGTGGCGTAACGACACTGAACCATATTCGGGCGCGGGTATGGGCAATATCCCCTCAATGTCCGGAGGCATTTCAAACTACAGCTTCGGCAATACACCCTCGGACGACGCAAAGAAGCTCCAGTGGGTGAAGATCAAGGATGGCGACAAGACGCTGCTCATCTGCGACCGTGTCATCCTTGTCAATGTCACTTGGAACGACCTGAACAGCGCGGGCTGGATCTTCGGCAAGGAAGTCAACATTGACGGCGCGAAGTACAAGCTCCGCTCCCTGACGGGTGGCACAGGCCCCAGATCGACAAATGACTGGTACTCCGGCGGCACGCCCGCCAACAATGAGTGGGACAGGTTTGTCACCCGCGAGGAGGTCATCACGGGTCTTCCGGCTCCTGTGTCCTCCGATCTCGACAGCAGCCTCAATTCAACCGATCTCAGCAGTGCGCATAATCAGCTTTGGAACTGGATGGGCGTCTATACTTGGTGCCAAGAGACGTATTCCTCGAATACGTCGCCCCGTGCGGTTCGCGGGTACTATTCGGCCCGCTACTGGTACCTCAACTATGCTACGCTCTCCTTCCCGTACCTCGGTTTCCGCCCCGTCCTTGAAGTCCTGAACCCTGACACACTGGGCTCTGACGG
>CAJJQT010000016.1 GCA_905193995.1 uncultured Porphyromonadaceae bacterium
TTCGAGTGGATCATCTCTATAGCGGGCGTGCTCATATTCGTAGGCCTCACGGCGTGGGATACCCAGCAGATCAAGCGTCTCGCACAGGCAAACCTCGAGCCGTCGCTTGCCGATAAACTCGCCACCATCGGCGCGCTCAATCTGTACCTTGACTTCATCAACCTCTTCCTCTACCTTCTCCGCATCTTCGGAGGTAACCGTGATTGATCATGAACACCGAAGATCTTAAGAAAGCCATTCAGGCTGCGGTCAGTGAATATGTGTCGGCCACAGAGGCATGGGATGACGCGATGCTCACGGTCGATACGGTTTCCGGAGCAGTCGGGCTTGCAGAGGAAGAAGAGACTGAGAGCTTACCCGATTCCGTCGATGTCTACGACATAATGGATTTCATCGAGATGGATCCGGACGGCACCTGGAAGACCGATGAAGACAGCATCGATTCAGTCGTCGGTGAATATGCGTGAGAAAAATATCGTTTATCTTAAATAAAGAAATCCTGCTTCAATTCTGAAGCAGGATTTTTTATTAGTTGACCGGGATCAGTCGTTGTTGTGCTTGAAGGTGCGTGGGCCGCGGTCGTTGCGGTCACTGCCCTCGCGGCGCGGGCCGCGGTCGCCACCTTCGCGGCGTGGTCCTCTGTCTCCGTCGCGACGCGGACGTGGTCCGCGGTCACCGCCTTCGCGGCGTGGACGGGCCTCACGTTCCACGTAGCCTTCCGGCTTCGGAGTGAGAGCACGTGTCGACAGACGATACTTGCCGGTTTTCTTGTCAATCTCGAGAAGTTTCACAGTGAGCTTGTCACCTTCCTTAAGACCGCTTGCCTCCATGTTGTCGAGGCGGTCCCATGAGATCTCACTTATATGAAGGAGTCCGTCACGGCCGGGCATGAACTCTACAAACGCGCCGAAGTCGAGGATCGAACGTACGGTGCCTTCGTAAACCTCACCCTCCTCGGGCTGTGCTACTATAGCCTTGATCTTTGCCAGAGCGGCGTCGATGCTGGCCTTGTCTTTCGACGCGATCTCCACGCGGCCGATGCCGAGTTTTTCATCCTCGTCGATAGAGATCGTAGCACCGGTTTCCTCCTGAATGCCCTGGATGACCTTGCCTTGGGGACCGATCACCGCTCCGATCATTTCTTTCGGTATCTCGATCGTCACCAGACGCGGAACGTGAGGTTTGTAATCCTCGCGGGGCTCCGGAATGGTCTCGTTGATTATATTGAGGATGTGCAGACGACCGTCGCGAGCCTGGTTGAGGGCCTTTTCGAGAACCTCGTAGCTCAGACCGTCGCACTTGATGTCCATCTGTGTGGCGGTGATACCCTTTGTCGTACCGGTCACCTTGAAGTCCATGTCGCCCAGATGGTCCTCGTCGCCGAGAATATCCGAGAGGATGGCATATTTCACATTTCCCTTGTCGGAGATAAGACCCATGGCCACACCTGCCACCGGACGCTTCATCTTCACGCCGGCGTCAAGCAGCGAGAGTGTACCGCCGCAGACAGTAGCCATTGACGAAGAACCGTTTGATTCGAGAATGTCGGAAACGATACGGCAGGTATAGGGGAAGTTGTCGGGGAACATGCGTTTGAGAGCGCGGTGGGCCAGATTTCCGTGACCGATCTCCCGGCGTCCTACTCCGCGCTGCGGGCGTGCCTCGCCTGTCGAGAAGGGCGGAAAGTTGTAATGAAGCAGGAAGCGCTCCTTGCTTTGATTGAGAACGTCATCCACAATTTTCTCGTCGAGAGTCGTTCCGAGAGTAGTGGTGACGAGCGCCTGGGTCTCGCCGCGGGTGAACACTGCCGCTCCGTGAGGTCCGGGCAGATAATCGATCTCGCACCAGATCGGGCGGATCTCGGTGGTCTTGCGGCCGTCGAGACGGATGCCTTCGTCGAGCACGCAGCGGCGCATTGCCTCTTTCTCCACGTCGTGATAGTAGCGGCGTACCAGCGGTTCCTTCTCCTCGCGCTCCTCTTCGGGCAGCGAGTCTATGTATTCCTGGCAGATAGCGTCGAACGAGTCCTGACGCCAGTGCTTGTCGGCCGCGCCGGTCTTGGCGATGGCGTATGCCTTGTCGTAGCACTTGTCGTGGACGTCCTTGCGGAGATCTTCGTCGTTGACCTCGTGGCAGTATTCGCGCTTGACAGTGGCGCCGGCTTCCTTCTCGAGCTCCATCACGGCCTTGCACTGAGCCTTGATTGCCTCGTGAGCCGTACGCAGGGCTTCGAGCAGATCGGCTTCCGAAGCCTCATCCATCTCGCCCTCCACCATCATTATATTGTCGTAGGTTGCACCTACCATCAGTTCCATGTCAGCCTTCTCGAGCTGCTCGTAAGTCGGATCGATCACAAACTTACCGTCGATGCGTGCGACGCGGACCTCCGAAATCGGGCCGTTGAAGGGAATGTCGCTCACCGCCAGAGCGGCCGAAGCGGCCAGACCGGCCAGCGCGTCGGGCATTTCGACGCCGTCGGCCGAATACATCGTGATATTGACAAATGTATCTGCGTGATAATTGTCCGGGAAAAGCGGACGCAGCACGCGGTCGACCAGACGCGAAGTCAGGATCTCATAGTCGCTCGCGCGGCCTTCACGCTTGAGGAAGCCGCCGGGAAAGCGGCCGTTCGATGAAAATTTCTCTTTGTACTCTACTGTCAGCGGCATGAAGTCAACACCTTCACCGGCTTCCTTGGCCGACACCACAGTGGCCAGAAGCATCGTGTTGCCCATGCGGAGTTCTACCGCTCCATCGGCCTGCTTTGCAAGTTTGCCGGTCTCCAGCGTGATCGTGCGACCGTCGCCCAGCTCGATGGTTTTCTTGATTGGATTCATAAAATGCTTTTAATATTTTTGTATCTTCTTGATAATTCGCGCAAAGATACGATATTTTTTTCAATCTTCCGATATTTTTCTTATCAAAAAGCGTTTCACTGCGAAAATGTTGGAGATTTCAGAGCAAAAGCAAGTCATTTTTTCCAGGGCATCTCACCTTTTTCGGCCATAATTGTTACTTTTGTAACAAGATGTTTCAGACTATGAAAAAAGCCTTGCTGATCCTACTGCTGCCGATTCTGGCATGCGCGACCGCCCTGCACGCGGACGCGCAGGAAGTCTGTGTCGACTCGACTGTGATCGTCGAGACTCTCGTCGTAGACACAACTGTAACACTCTCCCCGCTCAGCGACCTTAAAGACCTTAAAGACCTTACCGCGCCGATAGCCCTCAGCGCGCCGCTCCCTGAGCGGCGCCACGGCTGGGTGTCGCCCTACTGTCTGCCATATACCACCCACTCCACCGGCGCGAACTGGCACCGCATGTGGATCAACACGGCCGTGCTGTCGGGAGCATTTGTCGGCACGCTGTTCGTGCTGGAGCTGCTGCCCGAGGACGCCACCGCCTGGAACCGTGCGGCGATCCAGCAGACGCCGATGTTCAAGCGCTGGTGGCGCAACATCTTCTATCTCAATCCGGAGTGGGACCACGACAACCCGATATTCAACTACGTGCTGCACCCCTATGCCGGAGCCGCCTACTTCATGGCCGCCCGCTCGTGCGGATTCAGCTTCTGGGGTTCGATGCTCTACTCGGCCGCCATCTCCACCATCGGATGGGAATTCGGCATCGAGGCCTTCATGGAACGACCGTCGTATCAGGATCTGTTCGTGACACCCGTCATAGGCAGTCTTTTAGGCGAACTCTGCTACCGCGGCAAGCGCCACATCGTAGCCAACGGCTACGAGATGCTGGGCTCGTCGTTCCTGGGCCATGCGGCAGCTTTCGTTCTCGATCCGGTCAACGAGGTCATCGATCTGTTCCGCGGCAATCCGGCCCGCGTAGAAGGCAGCCGCATACGCCGCTCGAGGGTCACGTCGTCGTTCGCCATCACGCCCTACAGCCTGCGCCTGGCCATCAATTTCTAAAGTAAACTCCGGACTACCGATAAGAATACCGAAGCCGGGACCGCGCCCACTGCGCAGCCCCGGCTTCGATTTACTGCAGTCGGAGGTTTACTCCCAGGTCAGATTCCAGATGGCGATGCGGTCGCCGTTGCCGCTCTTGTTTGAAACACAGGCGTTGACAAACTTTATCTGGAAGTCGCCCGTGATGCCGATGTTATCGAGCGAATACTCGTAGGCAGTCTTGGTAGTGAAGCCCTCGAGAGCCACGGTCTCTTCCTTGACCACCGAACCGTTCTGAATGAACTGGATCTTGTACGTACACTTGGTATCGGCAAACGCGAAACCGTAATTATAGGTCAGCTTCCTGATGCCGCCGCTGATTACCGGCGAAGTAAGAGTACCCGGAGCCGACACCTTGCCGTTGAGGCAGACAGCCAGAGTCTTCTCGCTGCCGATGAAGGCGAAGCGGGGATTCTGCTCCGTGGCGCCGGCTGCGAGGCCGCTGAGAATGGCAGAGTTGACTGCTTCCCAGCCCGTGGCGTTGGTGTATGTGCCGTAGGTCGACTTGGGCGTCCCGCCGTTGAAGCTGTCGAAATCGCCCTTGTAGTCACTGCCGGGGCTCGGCGGCGTGGGATCGTCGCCGCCCTGGCCGGTGATCTTGACGAGCTTGCTGCCGGTGGTGAACTGCGGGGTATTGCCCATGTAGTTGACCAGATCGCCGCTTACCACGACTTCATCGCCGACTTTCAGCTGATCCTCGGAGGTGAACTTGTCGCCGTTGAGGTAATAGCCGCGGTAGACCTGCAGGGTCGCGCTGCCGTCGGTGATCATGTAGGTGGCGTTGCCGAACGAAGTGTTGATCTCGGTGATAGAGGCCACCTTGCCCTTGGCATAAGCGGCGAACTTGTCGTCAGCGCCCAGCGACTTGGCCTTGTTCAGAGCAGCCGTCACGTTGAAGGGATCGGCTTCGGTACCGGTACCTTCGGGCGTGCCGGGATTGACGGGAGGATTAGGCGCGCCGTCCATCTTATAGGCGGTCACGCTCTTGAGGCCGGCGATGCCGAAGTATTTCTCAAGCGAGCCCTCGAAGCTTACCTGCTTGCCGAGGTTGCCGGGGTTGTCCTTGAGGTTGACAGCCGAGCGGATATCTCCCACAGGCAACTGAACGGCCACACATTTGTTCTTGTCGGTCTCGCCGGGAGAAGCCGCGATGGCCACACAGGTGGCTACCGAGGTCGGTACCGCAGTCTCGAGCGACGAATTGTTGTCGTAGTTGATCACACCGACGATGTAGCCCGTAACCCAGGCCTTGGTGCCCGGATTGCCGAGTGCGATCACCTGAGTGCAGTTGTAAGGCTTGGCCTCGGTGCCGTCGCCTTCCTCGGGCTTAACGGGACCGACGTCCTTGCCCTCGATGCGGAATTCGGAGGCGGTGCCGTTGTTGCCGGTCAGGCCGAACGTGCCCATGTACTGGGCGAATGTGCCGCGGATCACGATTTCCTTGCCCAGATTGTCGGGATTCTCGCGCAGAGCGCCGTACTTCTGCAGGTCGGAGCCCTGAGGCAGCGACACTACCAGGCACCGGGTGATATCCTTGGTGTCGGGGGCCTGGCCGATGACGAGCGTATTGCGCAGGGTGGCGTCGGCGCCCCATTCGATATCGGCGCTCGAGCTTACGGTCTCCACTTCGGGAGCCACGGTGCCTACGATGTAGCCCTTTACCCAGCCGCTGCGATCCTGACTGTTCACCTCATAGGCGACAGCCTCGTCAACGCTGTAGGGGTTGCTCTCCGAGCCCTTGGGAACTGTCGGGTCGCCGACGTTCATGATCGAGTTGATGTCGAGCAGTGTCAGCTGCCAGCCGCCGGTACCGGCGAGGTTCACGTAGTAGCCGAGCAGTGCGACGACGTCGCACTTGCCCTCGGGCAGCTCCATGTTCCAGAAGTTGGCGTAGCCGCTGGTGCGGACGTCGAGGGTATTGCCCTCGTTGTCGCGGATCTGCTGGGTCACGCCGCTCGAGTGATAGGTAGACAGGGTCGGTGTGGTGGCGTTGGGCACGAATTCCACATTGTTGAAGCGGACAAGGCGGCTCTGCCACTTGCGCAGCTCGGCCGGGGTGACGCCCAGGTCGCTGAAGCGCTCGACAGTGGTGGTGTCGACCTTTGACACGTCGGGGAGCCCGTTGAGCTCGGCATGGCGCGAGAACATCTCGGGTGCCATGAACGAGGTCTCGTAGCCGGGCAGCGACGAGTTGTAGCTCGGGAAGCCGATCTGCTCCAGGCCGCGGTACTTGCCCGCGTGCAGGCCGGTGAGGTCGACCACGATCTCCTGGCCCACGCGGTAGTTGAGGTACAGGTTGTAGGAGCTGATCGAGAAGTTGAGGGCTGCGGTCTCATCCTGCAGCACGATGTACTTGAAGCAGTTGCCTGCATAGTCGGACGATACGACGCGGCCTTTCACGATCACGTGCGTGCCTTCGGTCTTCATGGCCTCGGTGCGGCTGGCAGGATCGGTCGTGTACCACTCCCGGGTGAACACGGTGTCGCAGTAGTTGTTCAAGTCGCTCCACATCCATTCCTTGAGCTGCAGCAGCGTCGTGTTGGCCTCCTTGGTGGCCACCGGGATCTGCTCGCCGGCCGACGGCTCGTCGAAGTGATCCTGGCACGAGGGCATCACGGCGGCGATTGCCACCGCCAGGGCGCCGTAGATATATTTTTTCAGATTTTTCATTGTCTGATTCGGTTAAAAGTTATTGGGCTACCTGTGTGTTCACGAGGTTGAGGTTGCGGATTTCCCAGGTATCTGTGGCTTTGCAGCCGTATTTGAAGGCGATCTCGACGGTCTTGCCCGCATAGGCGGCCAGCGAGATGCTGCCGGTGTTGACAAAAGTCCATGCGCCGGCCTCGGGCCAGGTGGGGATGGTCAGCGGGGTCCAGGCAGTCGCGCCCGCCTCGCGGATGACAAGGCCGCACTCGGTGCGCAGGCCGCTGTCCTGGAACTTGGCGGCGTGATCAAACGACAGCGCGGCGTCGGCGCCCACGGTCAGCTTGGGCGACACGGCGTAGGCGTCCTCGGTCGGGACGGGAGTTACGCCGAATAGCTGGCCGTTGAGGTAATACTTGCCGTTGTACTCTTTCCATACCCAGACGACACTGTTCGTGACCGTCCAGCCTTCAAGCCCCTTTGCATCGCTCTCGCCGAGGAGCGTCAGGCCTCCTGCGGGCTGTCCCTGGCCGCCGCCCTGGCCGTTGATGCTGACAAGTCGGCTGCCTTGGGTGAACTGCGGCGTGTTGCCCTTGAAGTTGACCAGCTCGCCGTAGACGACCACTTCGTCGCCGACCTTCAGCTGGTCCTCGGCTGTGAATTTATCGCCGTTGAGGTAATATCCGCGGTAGACGCTGAGTTCGGCACTTCCGTCGGTGATGGTATACGTGCAGTTGCCGAACTGGGTGCTCAGTTCAGTGATGTCCTTGACCGTACCCTTTGCATAAGCAGATACTTTCTCTGTGTCGTTGAGCCCCTGTGCCACGGCCAGAGCGGCTGTGACGTTGTAGGGATCGGTTGCCGTGCCCGTACCTTCCGGCTTGCCGGCAGGATCGTCGGGGCCGGGCTCTCCGCTGCCGTCGAAATCGATGCAGCCGGCCTTGTCGATCAGCAGGAGCTGCCACGAATTGCGGTAGCACGAGAGGATGCCGACCACGTCGCCCTGCCCGTAGGGCATCTTGTCGTAGGCGAAGTCGGCGTACGAGCTGTTGTAAACGATCATGCGGTTGCCCTCGGCGTCGACGATATGGCGCGAGGTGGTGCTACCGTTGGAGAAGGGCTGGCCGGCCTCCTGGAATTTCACGTCGTTGATGCGCACCAGGCGGCTCTGCCACTTGATCTTGCCCTCGACCGAGCGGGCCGCTTCCTCCATCTCACTGATGGTGACGGTGGCGGTATCGAGCTTGCCCGAGAAGAAGTCGAGCATGGTATGGGGGTTGAATTCGGCGTTGGTGATGCGGTTGACGCCCGTGCCTTCGAGCTGGCCGAGCTGCACCAGACCGTTGTAGCGGCCGATGGCCAGGCCCGACACGTTCACGGCCATGCCCACACCCATCGGGTAGACTTTCTCGAGGTTGGTGGTGTCGATGCCGATGGTGATGGCGCCGGTGGCGTCCTGCAGCACGACGGTCTTGTAGATGTTGCCGGCCTCGGTCGACGACACCACGGTGCCGGCGATCCAGATGTCGGAGCCGTTGAGCTTGCCGATCTCGGTGCCGTAGGTATCCTGATCCTGCCAGTACATGGCCTTCAGGTCGGCGATCGTCATGTTGGCCTTAAACCCGGCCGGGTAGGTCGGAACGTCCATCGGCGGACGCTCCCAGTTGTCGGAGCACGACTGCATCGCCGTCGCACCCAGCACCAGAGCGGTGATATATAATGATATCTTTTTCATCTTTCTTTTAGCTGATTGGGGTTAGAACCGCACACCTACGTTGAGGAACGCACGTACGCCCTGCGCGTAGGAGTAGCGGTTGGGATAGGCGTTGCGGTCGTAGTTCTTGGTATCGAGTCGGCCCTGCTGGTAGGCGTAGGTCACGACGTCGCGGTTGTTGAGGATGTTGTTGACGTTGAGGTTGATGTTCAGGGTCACCTTGCGGTTGATGTAGATCACCTTGCCGATCGACACGTTGAGCGTGAAAGCGTTCTTCAGCTTGTCCTGGGTCGAGAGTTCGTTGATCTTGGCCTGAAGCTCGTCCTTGTCGGGATATGCGCCCCAGAGGTCGGGCAGCTTCTCGTGGTATGCGGGCGAGAGGTTGACGTAGGCGTCGCCCTGGAAGGTGCCGTTGACGTTGAAGAACCACATGCCCGGAGCGGCCCAGTCGATTCCGATGTTGGCGGCGTACTGCGGGGTCGAGCCCACGTAGTAGTTCTTGAGATAGACGGTCTGGGTAGTGTCGGGGTGCAGCCCGTTCTCGAACGTACGCGTGCCCTGCGGATTGTTCTTGTACTGGAAGCGGGCGTAGGTACCGGCGAAAGTGGCGGTCACCGACGGGGTGATCTTGTATGCCATGCCGAGTTCGACGCCCTTATAGACCTTTTTCACGCCCGAGAGGATGAAGTAGGTGTAGGAGTTGTAGCGATCGTCGTAGAAGCCGGTGCGCTCGATGCCGTCGTCCGACATGGTGGCGAAGGCGGCCAGCGAGCCGCGGAAGCGGCGGTAGTTCCAGGTATAGGCGATGTCGCCGGCCAGGATGCGCTCGGACGACACGCCGTCGACGACGTCATTCTTGACGCGCGGCATCAGGTAGATGGCGTCGGCCAGCGGGGCGCGGGTCGAATATTCGGCGTGGCCCAGGAAGTAGTTGTGGCCGTCGAGCTTGAAGGTGGCGCCGAGTTTCAGGCCCAGATTGTCGAAGTACTGCCACTTGCTCTTGCCGTAGGATGTCAGCGGCGCGCGGCCGTTGCGCATGTGGCCGTTGCGCTGGTACTGGGTGTGCGACACCGACAGGCCGTAGTTGATGTCCCAGCGCGGCAGTGTCACCGTGTTCTGAATCCATGCCTTGGCGTTGAGGGCGTAGATGTCGTAGTAGTAGCCGAACTTGTCGCCCTTGTACACGCGGTGGTTGTACGGGTCGGGGTAATTGAAGTTGTTGACCAGGTTGTCAGGCGCCAGCGTGATGTCGCGGTCGCTGAACGGGTCGATATCGATCCAGAACTCGCCGCCCAGCAGGTCGCGGACGGTCTTGTAGTTCTTCGAGCTTGCGTAGCTTACGGCTGCGCCGGCCTGCAGGTTGATGTACTTGTTGAGGCGTGCGTTGACGTAGCTGTTGAGCTTGAAGTTCAGGGTCGTGTTGATGCGGTTCTCGAGGATGTAGCTTGCGCCCTGCTGGCGGTCGGCCGGCAGCGAGGTGTTGGCGTAGTTGTTGAGTTCGTTGACGCGGTAGAGGTTGTCCCAGTTGATCTGCGAGAAGCTCTGATCGTTCTGCCACAGCCAGGTGTAGTATTCGCTCTGCTCGGTCGGCTGGTCGTTGTCGTCGAGGTAGTACGACGGCAGGTAGCGGTAGTAGGTCGGATTGGGGTCATTGGCCTTGTAGCGCTGCAGGGCCGAGCGGTTGTAGAAGTTGTACGACACGGCCGCGGCGGTGTTCACCGTCGTGGTGCCTTTTTTGTACAGCCAGTTCAGCATCGCCGTGGGGTCATACGTCTCGGTGACGCGGGCGGCGCGCTTCTTGCCCTGGTACCAGCCCCAGTTGGGGTTGTATAGGTTGTCGTCGAGCAGGTCGTACACTTCCTGATACGTGGCCGTGGCCGTGGCGCGCTGCGTCGGGCCGCCCCAGGCCGTGAACACCAGCTGGTTGTTGGCGTTGATGTATTTCTCCAGCGACAGGAACAGACCGCCCGAGTTGTAGAACGTACCGTCGATGACGCCCTCCTTGGCATAGCGGCCGATGGCGCTGACCGTCAGCGCCCAGCCCTTGCGGCCCAGACCCGTCGCATAGGTCACCATGCCGCGGAACATATAGTTGCTGTTCGTGAACGCCAGCGAGCCGTTGAAGCCGGTGGCGTAGAGGTCCGTCGTCGTGTTGTAGTTCACGGCACCGCCGATGTCGCCGAAGCCGAAGTTGCTGGCGCCCAGGCCGACCGTCGTGGTCTTGTTGCGGAATGCGCGCGAGGTCATACCCAGCAGCGACGAGAAATTGAAGCGGCCGCGGATCAGGTCGTTCATCTGCACGCCGTTAATATAAACCGCCTGATACTGGCTGTCGTAGCCGCGGTAGCGGAAGTACATCGGGCCGAAGTTGTACGAGGCCGTGTTGTAGTAGATATCGTCGTTGGCGCCCGTCAGTGCGGCTATGCCCTGCGTGTTGTCGTCCTCGTCCTCGAGGATGGCCTCGTCGAACACCAGATCATCGGCGTCGCCGTAGTATTCGCTGTTGTCCAGCACCGGAGTCAGGCGCACCTGGCCCAGATCGTTGGCGCCGTTGCCGATAGTCACGTCGATGCCTGCCGGCGTATAGCCGTCGCAGCTCACCACGACATAGTCTGTACCGGGGTTGGCCTCAAGACGGAAATCGCCGTTGAACCCGGTCATGGCTGCAGTCCCGGTGCTGCGCAGCGTCACGTATGCGCCGCTCACCGGACTGCCCGTTGTACTGTTAACTACCACGCCCGTGAGAGTCGCGGCATGAGCCACTATCGGCAACACTGCCGACAGCAAGGCTAATAAGAACAGTTTAATTCTCATGCGGTTTTGTTATTGTTTGATTGTTACGTATTTAGTAGCTGTTTTGAGGTCAGGTAGTCAGTAATGCCGGCCCCGCCGGCGTGCCGTCGGGGCTTTAGCGACCTCAAAAATACTACTATTATCTCGCCCGGCAAAGAGTTATAAATGTATTTTACATTTTTTTAACAACGCGCTCCCCCGGTGACCTTACCGCCTTTAACGACCTTAGTGGTCCTTTATTAAATTAATGATAAATTATCGCCGGCAACCTTAGGCCATTTGAAAAATTATGCTTAACTTTGAGGCCCAAAAGATTCGTATACAAATCAAGCCTCATAAAAACTACCATGCTCAGAAAATTACTTGTCACGGCTCTGCTCGTCGCAGCATCTTTCCCCGCGATTTTCGCCCAGGGCGGAATGCAGGCCGCCGGCATAGCGTTCTACAACCTCGAGAACCTTTTCGACACCATCCCCAACAATCCTCTGGGACGCGACCTCGAATACACCCCCGGCGGCCAGAACCAGTGGGACTCACGCAAGTATAACAACAAGCTGCACAACCTGGCCTTCGCCATATCGCAATTCACCACCAAGGTGACGCCCAAGGGCCCCGCTATCATCGGTGTCAGCGAGGTCGAGAACCGCAGCGTGCTCGAGGACCTCGTCGCTCAGCCCGAGCTCCGTCCCTGGAATCTGCAGATCTGCCACCACGACTCGCCCGACCGCCGCGGCATCGACGTAGGCCTGCTCTACAATCCCCGCTTCTTCAAGCTCCAGAACGTCACCAACCACCGCCTGACAGCCATTCCCTTCGCCACCCGCGACCAGATGTGCGTCACCGGCCTCCTGCTCGGACAGCCCGTTGCCATCATCGTCAACCACTGGCCCTCGCGCCTGGGCGGACAGGAGCAGTCGTCGCCCAACCGCGAGGCTGCCGCAGCTCTCTGTCTTGAGATCGCCGACTCGCTCTGGCGTGCCGATCCCGGCCGAGGCGTCATCATAATGGGCGACCTCAACGACGATCCCATGGACAAGTCATGCGCGAAGGTCCTCGGTGCACGCAAGAAAGCCGACGGCATCGAGGCTCACCAGTTCTTCAACCCCTTCTGGAAGATGCTCGACGACGGCATCGGCACCCTCGCCTACAAGAGTTCATGGAATCTCTTCGACCAGATCATCCTCTCGGGCAACCTCGTCAACGAGGACCTCACCGGCCCGCAAAACTGGCACTTCTACAAGGCCATCGTGCACAACTACGACTTCCTCAAGGACACCGAAGGCAACCGGCAGGGCTATCCCAAGCGTACTTTCGCCTCCGGCTCCTACCTCAACGGCTACAGCGACCACTTCCCCACCGAGGTCATCCTCATCCGCAAGGTCGCCCGCTGACACGCCGCAAACCGACTGGTATAATCAATTTTCAATCTATATCTAAAATTTAATTCGTATGAAAAAATTTTTACTTAGCTTAGCCCTCGTGCTTGGCATGGGTTCGGTAGCATCCGCTGCCGATGTCACCCTGCCCGAGAACGGCACGGACTGGTCCGCGTATACCTGGACCCAGAGCGGCGACGACTTCACCGCCACCATCCAGGGCTACCAGTTCACCCTCCGAAAAGGTGATTCACAGAATGCCCTCGTATCGCCCGACAAGTACTCGATCCGCGTTTACCAAGGCGCGGAACTGTCTATCACGGCCCCGTCAGGGACCACGTTCAAGACCGTGACCGTGACCCTCGACAAGAACTCCAAGGCAACCTCCGCAAGCGCTTCGACAGGCTGGACCGCATCGGCCATCGCCAGCAGCAAGGTGACTTTCACTTCCGAAACCGCCCAGTCGACCATCACATTCAAGGGCGACAAGCAGATGCGCGTAGCCACCGTCACATTCAGCAATGAAGCCGGCGGCGGCGACACCCCCGTCGATCCCGGCACAAGCATCGCCAACACCGCCGAGACAGCCTATACCGTGACCAAGGCCCTTGAGATCCTCGCCGCCGGCAAGGATCTTCAGACCGAGGTTTACATCAAGGGTACCGTCAAGTCGGTCACCGAGGTAAGCACCCAGTACGGCAATGCCACCTACGTCATAACCGACGGCACCTCCGACCTCACCGTATTCCGCGGCTACTATCTCGAAGGAGCCAAGTTCACTTCGGCCGACCAGCTCACCGCAGGCATGGAAGTAATTCTCCTCGGCAAGCTCACCACTTACAAAGACGCTCCCCAGGTCAACACCGGCAGCAAGCTCATCAAGGCTGAAGGCGGCACACCCATCGAGACCGTCGAGGTCGCCGACATCGCCGAGTTCATGGAACTCGCCGCAGGTGCCAAGGCACGTATCACCTCGCCCGTTCAGGCCGTATGGCAGCACGGCACCTCGCTCTATATCCGCGACGCCAGCGGCTCGACCCTCGTTTACGGCAAGCTCAACGAGACCTACACCAACGGCATGACCATCGCCGCCGGCATCGAAGGCACCGTGTCCGAGTTCAACGGCCTCAAGCAGATGGTTCCCGCAGCCGACACCTTCAAGGCCGGTGTGGCAGGCGCAGCCATCGACCCCGAAATCATCCAGATCGAGGAAGTTTCCGCCGACATCGCTTACGCTTACGTTGAATTCAAGGGCGTCACCATCGCTGCAGTTGAAGGCGACACCCGCAACTTCACCATGACCGACGCTTCCGGCTCCGTCACCCTCCACCAGCAGTGGACCGACATCGAGATCCCCACCGGCGACAACCTCACCGTCACCGGCTTCATCGGCCTCTACAAGGGCAACGCACAGGTACTCGCCGCCAAGGTCACCTCTGCTTCAGGCCGCGAGGTAGTGGCCGCGCCCACCTTCAATCCCGCAGCAGGCGCTGTCCTGTCCGGCACTAAGGTCACCGTCGCCACCACAACCGAAGGCGCCACCATCTACTACACCCTCGACGGCACCCAGCCCACCGCCGCTTCGGCCGTCTACAGCGAACCCATCGAAATCACCGCCGCCACCACCGTCAAGGCTCTCGCAGTCAAGGACGGCATGGACGACTCCGAAGTCGCAACCGCCGACTACACCATCAAGGAAGTCGGCCCGATCGTAGGCAATACCGCCACCTTCAACTTCTCCGATCCTTCGACTCTCGATCCCGCCTACTCGAAGACCGACGCTATCGCTGACGGCACCACCGGCAACCTCAAGATCGATCTCGCCAACGGCGACATCTTCACCGCCAACGGCATCGTCCTCAACGCCAATGCTTCCGGCAACGCCGCCCGCCTCTACGTTCAGAAGCCCGACACCGAGAACGAAGCATGGTCGTTCCGTTTCTACAAGAACACCGTCCTCACCGTTTCCTGCCAGGAAGCCTACAAGCTCGTTTCGATCTCGTTCGAGCCCCAGACCAACACCTATGCCACCGCTCTGGGCAAGTGCACGTTCAGCGCAGGCACCTTCGCCGACAACGTACTCACCTTCGAGACCGGCGCAGGCAAGGAAGTGAAGAGCGTCACCATCACCAACCCGGCTTCGGGCGGCGCCACCATCGGCCTGAAGACCATGACCGTCACCTTCTCGACCGTCAACGCCATCACCGACGTTGAGATCGACGAGAACGCCCCCGTCGAGTACTACAACCTCCAGGGCGTACGCATCAACGGCGAGCTCACCCCCGGCCTCTACATCCGTCGCCAGGGCAACGCTGCCACTAAGGTTATCGTGAAGTAATCTTCCCGCAGACTAACACATTAATATATAATAGGCGTGTCCCGCTCGGGCCACGCCTATTATTTTTCTAAAATGTAAGCTTTCCGTTGGGTTTCCTCGATAAATTTTCGTAATTTTGCACGTTAAAATCAACGATTGTAAACAACTGCAATGGAATTTCCGCCATTTGACTTATCAGGCGCCGACTGGCTGCTGCCCGCTGCCGGGGCCGCTGCTTCGCTCGTAGCGCTCGGCATTTTCCTGCTGATGATCATACCGGTCGCACGCCGACGCGCGCGCCGAAGTCACCGGCCGGCTCGACGGCGCATCCGTCATAGTCTACTCTGCCGACGAATACGGCTCGCTCGAAAGCCTGCTGCCTCAGCTTCTGGCTCAGGAATACGACGCCGAATTCGAAGTTATAGTCGTCAACGAAGGCGACTCGTCGCAGGTCCGCGACGTCGTCGAGGCCCTGCAGATCTCCCACCGCAACCTGTACCTCACCCACACACCCGAAGGGGCCCGCAACCTCAGCCGCAAGAAACTCGCCATAACTCTCGGAGTCAAGGCCGCCCGCTATCCGGTCGTGGTGC